>JAFECZ010000164.1 GCA_018241905.1 Pseudomonadota bacterium | reverse complement strand
TCAAGCTGCACCAGTGCGGCCTGCCCAAGCTGATGGCGCTCGAGCTGTTCAAGCCTTTCATCTTCTCGCGCCTGGAAGCCATGGGCATCGCCACCACCATCAAGGCGGCGAAGAAGGAAGTGGAAAGCGGCACCCCCGTGGTGTGGGACATCCTTGAAGAAGTGATCAAGGAGCACCCGGTGATGCTGAACCGCGCTCCGACGCTGCACCGCCTGGGCATCCAGGCCTTCGAGCCGATCCTGATCGAAGGCAAGGCCATCCAGCTGCACCCGCTCGTTTGCGCGGCCTTCAACGCCGACTTCGACGGCGACCAGATGGCTGTTCACGTGCCGCTGTCGGTGGAAGCGCAAATGGAAGCCCGCACGCTGATGCTGGCCTCCAACAACGTGCTGTTCCCCGCTTCGGGCGAGCCCTCCATCGTGCCCTCGCAGGACGTGGTGCTGGGCCTGTACTACACCACCCGCGACCGCATCAACGGCAAGGGCGAAGGCCTGATCTTCTCCGACATCGGCGAAGTGCAGCGCGCGCTCGACGCCCGCGAAGTGGAGCTCACCTCCAAGGTGGCGGTGCGCATCACCGAGTGGAACAAGAACAAGGAAACGGGCGAGTTCGTCCCGTCGACCTCGCTCGTGGACACCACCGTGGGCCGTGCCCTGCTGTCCGAGATCCTGCCCAAGGGCCTGGCCTTCTCGAACATCAACAAGGCGCTGAAGAAGAAGGAAATCTCCAAGCTCATCAACGCGTCCTTCCGCAAGTGCGGCCTGAAGGAAACGGTGGTGTTCGCCGACAAGCTGCTGCAAAACGGCTTCCGCCTGGCGACCAAGGCCGGTATTTCCATCGCCATCGACGACATGCTGGTGCCGTCCGAGAAGCACGACATCATCGAATCCGCTTCCAAGGAAGTGAAGGAGATCGAGCAGCAGTACGTGTCGGGTCTGGTGACGGCCGGCGAGCGCTACAACAAGGTCGTGGACATCTGGGGCAAGGCGGGTGACGCCGTGTCGAAGGTGATGATGGCCAAGCTCTCGAAGCAGAAGGTGGTCGACCGCAACGGCAAGGAAGTGGACCAGGAGTCCTTCAACTCCATCTACATGATGGCCGACTCGGGCGCCCGCGGTTCCGCCGCGCAGATCCGCCAAGTGGCCGGCATGCGGGGCCTGATGGCCAAGCCGGACGGCTCCATCATTGAGACGCCCATTACCGCGAACTTCCGCGAAGGCCTGAACGTGCTGGAGTACTTCATCTCCACCCACGGTGCCCGCAAGGGTCTGGCCGACACCGCGCTGAAGACCGCGAACTCGGGTTACCTCACGCGTCGTCTGGTGGACGTGACGCAAGACCTGGTCGTGACCGAGCAGGACTGCGAAACGCACAACGGCTCGACCATGCGCGCCATCGTCGAAGGCGGTGAAGTCATCGAATCGCTGCGCGACCGTATCCTCGGCCGCACCGCTGCCGACGACGTGCTGCACCCCGAGACGCGCGCCGTGCTGCTCAAGGCCGGCGAGATGTTCGACGAGGACAACATCGAGGAACTGGAAGGCCAGGGCGTCGACGAAGTCCGCGTGCGCACCGCGCTGACCTGCGAAACCCGCTACGGCATCTGCGCCAAGTGCTATGGCCGCGACCTCGGCCGCGGCGGCCTGATCAACATCGGCGAAGCCGTCGGTGTGATCGCCGCCCAGTCGATCGGCGAGCCGGGCACGCAGCTGACCATGCGTACCTTCCACATCGGTGGTGCCGCTTCGCGCGCCGCCATCGCCTCGAGCGTGGAAGCCAAGAGCAACGGCGTGATCGGCTTCAACGCCACGATGCGCTACGTGACCAACTCCAAGGGCGAGCTGGTGGTGATCGCGCGTTCGGGCGAGATCGTCATTCACGACGAGCACGGCCGCGAGCGCGAGCGCCACAAGGTGCCCTACGGCGCCACGCTGACGGTGAAGGCCGACCAGCAGGTCAAGGCCGGCACCATCCTGGCCAACTGGGACCCGCTGACCCGCCCGATCATTACCGAGTTCGCCGGCAAGACGGTGTTCGAGAACGTCGAGGAAGGCCTCACGGTTGCCAAGCAGGTGGACGACGTCACCGGCCTGTCGACGCTGGTGGTCATCGACCCCAAGCGCCGCGGTGCTGCCAAGGTGGTGCGTCCGCAGGTGAAGCTGATCGACGCTTCGGGCCACGAGGTGAAGATCCCCGGCACCGACCACTCGGTGACCATCGGCTTCCCGATCGGCGCGCTGATCCAGGTGCGTGACGGCCAGGACGTGGGCCCCGGCGAAGTGCTGGCCCGCATCCCGGTCGAAGGCCAGAAGACCCGCGACATTACCGGCGGTCTGCCGCGCGTGGCCGAGCTCTTCGAAGCCCGCTCGCCCAAGGACAAGGGCCTGCTGGCCGAGATGACCGGCACCATTTCCTTCGGCAAGGAGACCAAGGGCAAGATCCGCCTGCAGATCACCGACCCCGAAGGCAAGGTCTGGGAAGAGCTCGTGCCCAAGGAAAAGAACATCCTGGTGCACGAAGGCCAGGTGGTGAACAAGGGCGAAACCGTGGTGGACGGCCCGGCCGATCCGCAGGACATCCTGCGCCTGCTGGGTTCGGAAGAGCTGGCCCGCTACATCGTCGACGAAGTGCAGGACGTGTACCGACTGCAGGGCGTGAAGATCAACGACAAGCACATCGAGGTGATCGTTCGCCAGATGCTGCGCCGCGTCGTGGTCGAAAGCGCCGGCGAGTCGAGCTACATCGTGGGCGAGCAGGTCGAGCGTTCGGAGATGCTCAACACCAACGACGCGCTGCGCGCCGACGGCAAGATCCCCGCGACCTTCACCAACCTGCTGCTGGGCATCACCAAGGCCTCGCTGTCGACCGACTCGTTCATCTCGGCCGCTTCCTTCCAGGAAACGACCCGCGTGCTGACCGAGGCGGCGATCATGGGCAAGCGCGACGAGCTGCGCGGCCTGAAGGAAAACGTCATCGTCGGCCGCCTGATCCCGGCGGGTACCGGCATGGCCTACCACCAGGCGCGCAAGGCCAAGGACCAGATGGACGAGGCCGAGCGCCGCGCCATCGCCGACGCCGAAGCTGCCGAGCTGAGCGCTGCTGCTGCAGCGGCGAGCGAAGAGCCCGCCGTTGAAGGCGCCAGCGCAGCTGACGCCAGCGAAGGCGCGGCCACCGAGTAAGGCACTCTGCTCCCGCAGGCTGCCATGACCGGCCCGAGCGCCCCCCAGCCCACTGCGGCCGGGGGGCGCTTTTTCGTTGGTGCAGCGCCCTGAGAAAAATCGCTCCATGAGTGCTTTGCCTGATTCGATCTATTGGTGGGGCGGCGGCGCCTTGCTGCTGTTCTGGTTCGTGGGTGCGAACAACCGGCTGATGCGCCTGCGCTCGGCCGCGCTCGTCGCCTATGCCGCCATGGACGCGGCGCTGGTCAAGCAGCTGGACTATGTCCAGAGCCGCAGCACGCGTGCCCTGGCTGGCAGCGGCGTGGCCACGCAGGACATCCACGTCGAGAGCTCGTTGCTTTCTTCCGTAGCGCAGATGTCGGCCATGCTGGCCGTCACCCGGCTGCGTCCGCTCGAGCCTTCGCGCGTGGCGTCGCTGGGTACGGCGCTGCACGTCATGCTCAACGCCTGGGAGCGCATGTACCCGGGCGAAGTGCTGCGCTTCGATGCCGAGGGCACGCTCTCGATGCCGGCCCCGCTGTCCGGGGAGCTGCCAGCGGTACCGCAAGCCTCGCCTTTTGCGTGGCCCGAGCCATCGGCCGCGGCGGAAATCGCGCGCGGCCAGTTCAATGCCGCGGTGCAGGCCTACAACCGCGCAATCGGCCAGTTTCCCGCGCTCATCGTGGCGTGGGCATTCCGCTTGCGTAGAGCGTCCCCGCTCGTCTGACTTTTCATGCCGGCCGGTGCGCCCATCGCGCCGGCCCCATCACCCTTAACATCGCCTGCAAGTTGGCTTCTTCATCCGATCTCCCATCTTCTTCTTCCGACGGGCAGGGCGTGCCGCATGCGCAGCCGCCGCTGTGGCGCCAGCTGCAGCTGTGCGCGGCCGTGCTCGCGTCGGTGCGTGCGGGCACCTCCGGCGCGGCGGCCTTCGATGCCGTCGATCCGGCGCTGCGGCCGGGCGTGCAGGCCCTGGGCTTTCACGTGTTGCGCTGGCTCGGGCGGGCAGAGGCGCTGCGCCGCCACCTGGCACGCCGCACGCCGCCCCCGGCGGCCGACGCGCTGCTGTGCAGCGCCCTGGCGCTGGCCTGGCAGCCCGAGACGGCGCCGTATGAGCCGTTCACCCTGGTCGACCAGACGGTGGAGGCCGCCAAACGCGACAGTGCCACCCGCGCCCAGGCGAGCTTCATCAATGCGTGCCTGCGCCGATTCCTGCGCGAGCGTGCCGAGCTGGTCGCGGCGACCGATCGCGAGCCGGTGGCCCAGTGGAATCATCCGCGCTGGTGGGTCGAGCGGCTCAAGCGCGACCACCCGCGCGCCTGGCAGAAAGTGCTGGAGGCCAACAATTCGCACGCGCCGATGACCTTGCGGGTGAACCAGCTCAAGACGGGCGTGGGTGAGTACTTGCATGCCCTCGAGTTGGCAGGCATGAAGGCGCATGCGGTCGGCAGCAGCGGCGTGCAGCTGGACCGCGCGCGCCCGGTACGCCAACTGCCAGGGTTCGAACAGGGCGAGTTTTCGGTCCAGGACGCAGCGGCGCAACTGGCTGCGCCGCTGCTTCTGGATGGCCTGGCGGCGCCAGCCGACCGCCCCTTGCGCGTGCTGGATGCCTGCGCTGCCCCGGGCGGCAAGACGGCTCACCTGATCGAGCATGCCGGCCTGCAGTCGGTGGAAGTCACCGCGCTGGAGGTGGACGCGCAGCGCAGCCGTCGCATCGGCGAGACGCTGGAGCGCCTGGGGCTCAGCGCCCAGGTCGTGGTGGCCGATGCCGGCCGGCCCGAGCAGTGGTGGGACGGAACGCCCTTTGACGCCATCCTGCTGGACGCGCCGTGTACCGCCTCGGGCATCGTGCGGCGTCATCCGGACGTGCGCTGGCTGCGCCGCGAAAGCGACATCGAGCAACTGGCTGGCCAGCAAGCGGCCTTGCTGGCCGGCCTGTGGCCGCTGGTGCGACCCGGCGGCCGCCTGCTCTACTGCACCTGCTCGGTCTTCTTGGACGAGGGCGTGCACCAGATTGATGCGTTTCTTGCACACAACACCGACGCCGGATTGCTGCCCTCCCCGGGCCATTTGCTGCCGCAAAGCGGGCGGAATGCCCATGGCCTCCCGGACAATCCCTTAGGTGAGCACGACGGTTTCTTCTACGCCCTGCTGGAAAAGCGACCCGGCTGAGGCCCGCCGCCCGGCCTGGGGCCTGCGGGCGCTGACCCTGGTCCTGTTGTTTGCCGTTTTCTTCCTGTGGTTGCCCCGCGCCCATGCGAACAGCGCAAATATCGAAGTCACGCAACTGCGCCTGGAGCGCGGCGATGACGGCGTCTACCTGAGCGCGGCGGTCCAGTTCGACCTGCCGGAACTGGTCGAGGACGTGCTGGACAAGGGCATTGCCGTCTATTTCGTGGCCGAGGCCGAGATCTACCGCGAGCGCTGGTACTGGATGGACACGCGGGTCGCCCAGGTGGCCCGGCACATGCGCCTGGCCTACCAGCCACTCACCCGGCGCTGGCGCCTGAACGTCTCGCCGGTGCCCATCACCAACGCCGGGTTCGGCGCCTCGGTGGCGCAGAATTTCGATTCCCTCGGCGATGCGCTTGATGCGGTCAAGCGCATCGGCCGCCTGCGCCTGGGCGACAACTCGGAGATCAACGACGATCCCGTGCAGCCCGTGGTGTTTCGCTTCCGGCTGGATACTTCACAGCTGCCTCGGCCTTTCCAGATCGGCGTGGTCGGCCAGTCCGACTGGAACATTGCCGTCGAGCGCAGCGTGAAGCTTCCCATGGAGAAAAGCAGGTGACTGAACAGCCGCGCGGTCGCGCGCGCGCACCGGCAACGCCGGCAGCGCGACGCGCCAAGGCCATGCGCTGGGCGATCGGCGTGGGCGCCGCGCTGGTCACGGCCATCGGCCTGGTGCTGATGTTCCTGCTGGCCCAGGCCACCAACAACCGGGCGCTGTACGAGCGCAACTACGCCCGCCTGTTCGGCATCAACGTCGTGGTGGCGGTGCTGTTGATGCTCGTCCTCGGGTGGGTGGCCTTCCGGCTCATCCAGCGACTGCGGCGCGGCAAGTTCGGCAGCCGGCTGCTCATCAAGCTCGCGGCCATCTTTGCGCTGGTGGGGGTGGTGCCGGGCGGGCTGATCTACGTGGTGTCCTACCAGTTCGTGTCGCGCTCCATCGAGAGCTGGTTCGACGTGAAGGTGGAGGGCGCACTGGATGCCGGCCTCAACCTGGGCCGCGCCACGCTCGATGCGCTGGCCCAGGACCTGTCGAACAAGGTGCGCACGGCCAGCGCGCAGCTCGAGAGCGTGCCCGATGCCAGCGCAGGCCTGACGCTGGAGCGGGTGCGCGAGCAATTGGGCGCCAGCGAGGTGGTGCTGTGGGGCGGCAATGGCCAGCAGATTGCCGGCACCGGCACGGCCCGATTCCAGCTGAGCCCGGCACGGCCCAGCGCCCAGCAACTGCGGCAGGCGCGCACGGAGCGCTCCGTCGCGCACATCGAAGGGCTGGATGAGGCCGAAGGCTCGCAGGCCGGCACGGGCCCGCCGGCGGCCACCGTCCGCGCGCTGGCCATGGTGCGCCGGCCGGGCTTCGACCTGGGTGGCGAGGCGCGCTTCCTGGAGGTCACGGTGCCGCTGCCGGCGGCTGTGGTGGCCAATGCGCTGGCGGTGCAGGAGGCCAACCGCGAGTACCAGGAGCGGGCGCTCGCGCGCGGCGGCCTCTTGCGCATGTACATCGGAACCCTGACCCTGAGCCTTTTCCTGGCCGTGTTCGGCGCCGTGCTGTTGGCGGTGCTGTTCGGCAACCAGCTCGCCCGGCCCCTGCTGGTGCTGGCCGACGGCGTGCAGCAGGTGGCGGGCGGCGACCTGCGGCCCACGGCCGTGCTGCCCGGCAAGGACGAGCTCGGCGGCCTGACGCGCTCCTTCGCCATGATGACCCAGCAGCTGGCCGACGCCCGGGGCGCCGTCGAGAAGACCGTGGGCGAACTCGATGCCGCCCGCGCCAACCTGCAGACCATCCTGGACAACCTCACTTCGGGCGTGATCGTGCTGAACGAGTCCGGCACTGTGATGTCGACCAACCCGGGCGCAACCCGGGTGCTGCGCGCGCCGCTGGCAGCCTTCGAGGGACACAAGCTGGCCGAGGTGCCTGGCCTGGAAGCCTTCGGCCAGGCCGTGCAGCAGCAGTTTGCCGACTTCGAGGTCGAGCGCGCCCAGCATGGCCTGGACCACTGGCAGCACGCCTTCGAGCTGCATCCGGGCGGCCCGGGCGGTGCGCTGGAGGCCGCCATCAACCTCGTGGCACGCGGCGCCGAGCTGCCGGGGCAGACGCGGCTGCTGGTGTTCGACGATATTTCCGAGATCGTCTCGGCCCAGCGTGCCCAGGCCTGGGGCGAAGTGGCCCGCCGGTTGGCGCACGAAATCAAGAACCCGCTCACGCCCATCCAACTGTCGGCCGAACGGCTGGAGCACAAGCTGTCGGGCAAGCTGGCCTCGGGCGAGCAGGCGGTGCTGGCCAAGTCGGTCAAGACCATCGTCGACCAGGTCGATGCCATGAAGCGCCTGGTCAACGAATTCCGCGACTACGCCCGGCTGCCGGCTGCCGAGCTCAAGCCGGTGGACCTCAACGCACTGGTGTCCGACGTGCTGCACCTCTACGACAACGAGGCCGGCCACTCGGTTGAAGTGCATGCCGAACTCGACCCGCGCTGCCCGCCCATCCGCGGCGACGCCCAGCAGCTGCGCCAGGTGATCCACAACCTGCTGCAAAACGCCCAGGACGCGACCGAGGCCGCTGCCGCGGCCCACCCCGAGGTACCCCGGCAGCCCGTGCTGGTGCACACGCGCCTGTCCGATTCGGGGGAGCGCGCGCGCCTGACGGTGCAAGACAGCGGCGGCGGTTTCGGTGAAAACATCCTCAAGCGCGCCTTCGAGCCCTACGTCACCACCAAGTCCAAGGGCACCGGCCTGGGCCTGGCCGTTGTAAAGAAAATAGCTGACGAGCACGGGGCCCGCATCGAACTTTCCAATCGCATGCAGGACGGGGCTGTGGTAGGGGCACAAGTGTCGCTATCATTCGCATTGGCGGCAGAACAACGGCCTGCCGCCCCCAACCCGCCTTCCGAAGAAAATACCGTCGCCTGAGCGCGCACCTATAAGCATTCATGGCAAACATACTCGTGGTCGACGATGAGCTGGGCATCCGCGACCTGCTCTTCGAAATCCTCAATGACGAAGGCCATAACGTCGAGCTGGCTGAAAACGCCGCCGAGGCGCGTGCGGCTCGACAGCGCGCGCGGCCGGACCTGGTCCTGCTCGATATCTGGATGCCCGACACCGACGGCGTCACCTTGCTCAAGGAGTGGTCCACCGCCAACTTGCTGACCATGCCGGTCATCATGATGAGCGGGCACGCCACCATCGACACGGCCGTCGATGCCACCCGCATCGGTGCCTTCGCCTTCCTCGAGAAGCCGATCACCATGCAGAAGCTCCTCAAGGCTGTGGAGCAAGGCCTGGCGCGCGAAAGCGCGCGACGTGCAGCCGCGGCCGTGGTGCCCACCACCAGCACCTATTCGCCCGTGGTCACCACCACGGGCGAAAGCTCGCTCGTGCCGGCGCCCTCGATGTCGCCCATGCCCGACCCGGGTCCGCAGTCCACGCAAAGCTTCGACCTCGACCGGCCGCTGCGCGATGCGCGCGACGGTTTCGAGAAGGCCTACTTCGAATTCCACCTGGCCATGGAGAACGGCTCCATGACCCGCGTGGCCGAGAAGACGGGCCTCGAACGCACCCACCTGTACAGAAAATTGAAGCAGTTGGGCGTCGATCTTTCGAGGGGCCGCAGAAGCGCTGTATAATCGTGGGCTTCAACCCGTTTCCCAATGGGTTGAAGCTTCTCGACAAGAGAATGGCCCGGTAGCTCAGTTGGTAGAGCAGCGGATTGAAAATCCGCGTGTCGGTGGTTCGATTCCGCCCCAGGCCACCAAATACAAGCCCCAAGTGTCCAAGGCACTTGGGGCTTTTCCTTTTGCTCACGACCGCTTCGCTGTATTCGGTGTACCTGAACACGCGAGCGGCGGCGCGTCCGGGCTAGACAGGCTCAAGCTCAGAAATCCACCAGGCGCAAGCCGACGCTGAACACGGTGCGCTTGCGGTTGTAGTCGACCAGTGTGTCGCCGTACCCGTTGAACAGTTGCGCCACGAAGCGCAGGTTGCTGGTGGCGGGGTCGCCGATGGTGCGCGTCCACTCCAGGCGCTGCGAGCCCTTGCCCCAGGTGCGCACCGTCAGGCCCAGCGCGTTCTTGCTGTCCGGATACCACCAGCCGGCCAGCTCGATGCGGCCGATGTAGTCGGTGATGTCGGGGTTGTCGTCGCTCGCGGGGTCTTCTTCGATGCGCTTCCACGCGCGCGCATTGAAGACAAAACGGTTGTCCAGCTCCACGCCGCCCATCAGGTAGATGCGGTTCCAGCTGCGCGAGTATGGGTCGCTCTGCCCGTTGGACTGATGCGCCAGGCCGGCACCCGCATAGCGCCAGCGCCAGCCGCCGGGCAATTGCATGTCGGTGGGGTAGACATACATCACCTCGGGTTCGTGGTCGGTGGTGCGGAAGGGGCGCGACAACTCCGAATTGAAGATCTGCCAGGTCGACTGTTGCGTGTAGCCGAACCACAGCGAATCCTTGCGCGTGGGGTCGGCGCCGGTGAGCATGCCTTGCGCCAGCTTGGTACGCAGCGACAGGTTCAACCGCATCTCGCCCGGCTGGTAGTCCATGGGCGTGCCCGTGTGATTGGGCGCGGGCGAGGTGGGCGTCTGCGGCCGGTCGGTCGCCATGGCAAAGGTCACGTCGATGGGCCGGTAGCCGCGCAAGCCGAAGGTGCCGCAGCTGGTGCCGTCTTCCAGTTCCCAGAAGCGCGACAGGGTCGAGTACTGGCG
>JAFECZ010000163.1 GCA_018241905.1 Pseudomonadota bacterium | reverse complement strand
CTGCAGCTTGTCCTCGGGCACCGGAAAGCTCACCGCGATCGGGTCGAGCTGGGTGATGGTGAGCAGCGAGCTGGTGGGCTGCACCAGGCTGCCGGGGTAGATGTTGACCGCGCCGATGCGCCCGGCAATGGGCGCGCGCAAGGTCGAATAGCTCAGCGATACCTGGGCCGCCTGCACCGCGGCCTTGTCGGCCGCCACGGCTGCGCGCTGCGCTTCCATCTGCGACAGCGTGGCGTCGGCGGCGCTCTTGGAGATGAAGTTCTGCGCCAGCAGCTCCTGGTTGCGCTTGTACTGGCGCTCCAGGTCGGCCAGCGTGGCCTCGTCCTTGAGCTGCTGGGCCTTCGCCTTGGCCAGGTTGGCCTGGTCGGCCCGCTCGTCCAGCGTGAAGAGCAACTGGCCGGCCTTGACGAACTGGCCCTCCTTCACGTGGACCTCGCGCACGGTGTTGGTCACCTGCGGGCGCAGGTCGACGCTGTTGAGAGACACCACGCTGCCGTTGACCTGCACGGTAATGGGCACGTCCTGCCTGCGCGCCTGGGCCAGCGTCACCAGGGCCGGCGCGCCGTTGCCGCGCGCGGCGCCGGGGCCGCCCTTGGCCTGTTGCTGCTCCTGCTGCTGCCCGGGCATACCCGTTGCCGCCTGGCGCGCCCCCCACCACCAGAAGGCAGCGCCCCCCACAACAAGAACAGCCAGCAAGGGCAGGACGACTTTTTTCTTCATGGGGCAAATAACAACAGCGGGGGGCGACGTGGGGCGAATTTGGGCCGACACTAGGTTCGTTACCAAAGGCAACTATTGGACCAGCGCGAAGCCTCGCGCGTCTATGCCTTCCGTAAAGATAAGTAAAGCGAATGGCCTCGGCGCATGGGCGCGCGGCCGCGGCCCGTCTCGTAAAATCGCCTGTTCAGCCTCTGGATATACCCCATGAACCGCTGCCCCGCCATCTTTTCCAGCAAGACCCTTTTCGTTACGGCAACTGCAGCCCTTGTGCTGCTGCACCTGCCGGCCCAGGCGCAGGACGAAGCCCTGCAAGGCCAGCCCGAGGCCGCCGTGGGCGGCCGCGTCTTCCCGGTGAACGCCCTGCGCGGCCAGATCGCCTTCGGCGCGCCGCCGGCCATCCAGCTCGACGGCAACCCGGCGCGCATCTCGCCCGGCGTGCGCGTCCAGAACGCCCAGCGCATGCTGGTGCCCACGGCCTCCCTGGTCGGCCAGAGCTACGTGGTGAACTACACCCGCGAGGCCACCTCCGGCATGGTCAACCAGGTGTGGATACTCACTGCCGACGAAGCCTCCACCAAGCGCGCCAGCGCCGCGCGGCCCTTCTTCAATTTCTGGCCCTTCGCCTCCAATTCGAATACTGGCCCGCGCGACGACGGCAACACGCCCTACAACCAGTTGCCGGGCTACGGCCAGTAGGCCGCCAAGACAACACGTACGCGCGGGAGCCGGCAAGTCCGGCCACGACACTCCCGCCTCCAGCGCGCAGGGTTCCGGACGATGCCCCGCGCGAGCGCTTTTTCTTCTTTCGATCGCCCACCGATCCCACCCACGGGCACCCCATGACCTCCAAGAAAGTCTTCATCAAAACCTTCGGCTGCCAGATGAACGAGTACGACTCGGACAAGATGGCCGACGTACTGAACGCCGCCCAGGGCTACGAACCCACGCAGAACGTGGACGAGGCCGACCTCATCCTCTTCAACACCTGCTCGGTGCGCGAGAAGGCGCAGGAAAAGGTCTTCTCCGACCTCGGCCGCGTCAAGCACCTCAAGGCCAAGGGCGTGAAGATCGGCGTGGGCGGCTGCGTGGCCAGCCAGGAGGGCGACGCCATCATCGCCCGCGCGCCGTACGTGGACGTGGTGTTCGGCCCGCAGACCCTGCACCGCCTGCCCGAGCTGCTCGCCCAGCGCGAGCGGCAGGACCGCCCGCAGGTGGACATCAGCTTTCCCGAGATCGAGAAGTTCGACAACCTGCCGCCGGCACGGGTGGAAGGCCCCACCGCCTTCGTCTCGATCATGGAAGGCTGCTCCAAGTACTGCAGCTATTGCGTGGTGCCCTACACCCGCGGCGAGGAAGTCAGCCGCCCCTTCGACGACGTGCTGGTCGAGGTGGCCGGCCTGGCGGCCCAGGGCGTGCGCGAGGTAACGCTGCTGGGCCAGAACGTGAATGCCTATCGCGGAAAGATGGGCGGCACGAGCGAGATCGCCGACTTCGCGATGCTCATCGAATACGTGGCCGACATTCCCGGCATCGAGCGCATCCGCTACACCACCAGTCACCCCAACGAGTTCACGCCGCGCCTGATCGAGACCTACGCCAAGGTGCCGCAACTGGTGAGCCACCTGCACCTGCCGGTGCAGCACGGATCGGACCGCATCCTCATGGCCATGAAGCGCGGCTACACCGCCATGGAATACAAGAGCACGGTGCGCAAGCTGCGCGCCATCCGGCCGGGGCTTTCGCTGTCCAGCGACTTCATCGTCGGCTTCCCGGGCGAAACCGAGGACGACTTCAACAAGATGATGAAGCTCATCGAGGACGTGGGTTTCGACGCCAGCTTCAGCTTCATCTTCAGCCCGCGCCCCGGCACGCCCGCCGCCGCGCTGCACGACGACACGCCGCACGAGGTCAAGCTCGCGCGCCTGCAGAAGCTGCAGAAGACCATCGACGACAACGTCAAGCGCATCGGCGAGAGCCGCGTGGGCACGCTGCAGCGCGTGCTGGTGGAGGGCGCGGCCAAGCACGGCGAGGGCATCCTGATGGGCCGCACCGAATGCAACCGCGTGGTCAACTTCGCGGGCGACGCCCGCCTGGTGGGGCAGATGATCGACCTGCGCATCACCCGCTCCATGGCCTACACCCTGGCCGGCGAGGTTCCCACCCGCGAAGGCGCAGACATGCAAGGCGCCGGCCAGGGGCTGGCAGCCTGATGGGCAAGCTGAAATCCGCACGCGGCTCCTTCCAGCAGTTGCTGCTCTTCGCCTTCCTGCTGCTCACCGCGCTGCTGGTGGGCGTGGCCCTGCGCTCGGTGTTCCAGTACGACGCGCTCATGACGCAAAGCCGCGACGCCGCGGCGCGCGCGCTCACGCTGTCGGGCTCGGCCCAGTCGCTGGCCGAGCGCAGCGCGGCCATGGAGCGTGCCGGCCGGCAGTCGCTGGTGCTCAACGACGGCGTGCTGCGCCGCCGCTTCGAGGACGCGGCGCGCGACGCGCACGGCGCCATCGACCGCCTGGTGGCCAACGGCCTGCCGGTGGAGGCTGCGGACGAATGGCGCAAGCAGATCGACTCCATCGAGTCGCTGCTCACCGGCCCGCAAGACACGGCGCTGGCGCGCGAGAGCAGCATGGCGCTGCAGTTTCGCGACCTGGACGGCAACAACACGCAGATCGCGCAGCTGGCGCAGGTGCTCATCGAGACGCAGAACAAGGCGCTGGCCGAGCGCATCGAAAGCGCCCGCACCCGCCTCATGCGCGAGGTGCTGGCCGCCAGCGGCCTGGCCGTGGCGCTGGCGCTGGGCTTCGGCGTGTGGCTGGCGCGGCCCTTCAAGCGGCTGGAGCGCGCCATCGTCGGCCTGGGCGAGAACCGGCTCGATGAACCCATCGACATCCGCGGCCCGGCCGACGTGCGCCGCGTGTCGGAGCAGCTCGAGTGGCTGCGCCTGCGCCTGACCGAGCTGGATGCCGACAAGGCGCGCTTCCTGCGCCATGTGTCGCATGAGCTGAAGACGCCGCTGGCGGCCCTGCGCGAGGGCGTGTCGCTGCTCGAGGAAGGCGTGACCGGCTCGCTCAACCCCGCGCAGCGCGAGGTCGCGCAGATCCTGCAGCAGAACACGGTGTCTCTGCAGGGTCAGATCGAGGCGCTGCTGCGCTTCAACGCGGCCGCATTCGAGGCGCGCGAGCTCAACCGCGAGCGCGTGGCCCTGCTGCCGCTGATCGAAGAGCAGGTCTATGCGCAGCGCCTGCAGTGGCAGGCGCAAGGCCTGGAGGTGCGCAGCGAGGGCGAAGACCTGCAGGTCACCGCCGATCGCATCAAGCTGGGCACCGCCGTGGCCAATCTCCTGTCGAACGCGATCCGCTTCTCGGCGCGCGGCGGCCTCATCACGCTGGCGGTGTCGTCCGCGCCCGGGGTGGCCCGCATCGATATCTGCGACGCGGGCCCGGGCATCGCCCTGGCCGATCGCGAGCGGATCTTCGAACCCTTCTTCCGCGGCGAACGCCAGCCGGAGCATGCGGTCAAGGGCACCGGTATCGGCCTTTCCATCGTGCAGGAGTACATTGCAGCCCATGGCGGCCGTGTCGAACTGCTGACCGACGGCCCGGGTGCCCGCTTTCGCATCGAACTGCCGCGCACCGCCTGAAGCCCCCTCCTAGTGCGTCCCCCAATCCTGGTTTTCATGTCGATCCTGTCTGTTCGCAGAACCGTCTTGCCCTGGGCCGCGGCCATCGCCGTGCCCGTGCTGCTGGCCGGCTGCGCCACGTCCGCCACGCCGCGGCCGCCGCCGTCCTCGGCCGTGCCGTCGCCGCCTATGGTGCAGAGCCTGCCCGCGCCGGTCGTGCCGGTCGAGGCCGAGCCCAATGCGCCGGCCACGCAGCCGGCCATCAACTTCATTGCGGCCACCTCCGGCCCGGTGGCCGCGGCGCTGGCCTATGCCGACAAGGTGCGGCCGCTGGGCCCGCCGGAACTGGCCAACGAGATCTCCCGGCTGGGCGAGCCCGGCGAAGTGCCGCTGACGCAAGTGCAGCTCGCGCTCGCGCTGGCCCAGACGCGCCAGGGCGCCGACCTCGTGCGCGCACAGGGCCTGCTGCAGCGCGTGGCTGCCAACCAGGCGCCCGAGGCGCAACAGCTGGCGCCGCTGGCGCGCATGCTGTCGGCCCGCTACGGCGAGCAGCGCCGCGTCGAGGACGAGCGCGACAAGCAAGCCCAGCAACTCAAGGACAGCCAGCGCCGCATCGACCAGCTCAACGACCGGCTGGAGGCCCTGCGCGCCATCGAGCGCAGCTTCTCGCGCCCGAGCAACCATCCGCCGGTTCCGCCACCCATGCCGGCACCCAACGGCGGCAAGCCATGAGTGCCGCACCGGGCCGCCCCAAGCAAGCTCGCACCGCCGTGCGGAGCACGAAGGTTTCCCCATGAGCACAGAATCCGAAGCGCGCGGCGCGCGCCTTCTGGTGGTCGATGACGACCCGGACATGCTGCGCCTCTTGTCGATGCGCCTGACCGGCGCCGGCTACCAGGTCACGGCCGTCACCTCGGCCGAATCGGCGCTCACGCAGCTCGAGATCGAACATCCGCAGCTGGTGCTCAGCGACGTGCGCCTGCCCGGGCGCGACGGCCTGCAGCTGTTCGACGAGATCCGCCAGCACCACCCCACGCTGCCTGTGATCCTGCTCACCGCGCACGGCACCATTCCCGACGCGGTCGAGGCCACGGCGCGCGGCGTGTTCGGCTACCTCACCAAGCCCTACGATGCGCGCGAGCTGCTCGACAAGATCGCGCAGGCACTGGCGCTCGCGGCGCCGGCCGCGCGTCCGGCCAAGGGCGCGGGCGACGAGAACTGGCGCTCCGACATCGTCAGCCGCAGCAACCGCATGGCCGAGCTGCTGGCCGAGGCGCGCATGGTCGCCAAGTCCGACGCCAGCGTGCTGCTGCGCGGCGACAGCGGCGCCGGCAAGGAAATGCTGGCCCGCGCCATCCACAAGGCCAGCGCGCGCGCCGACAAGCCCTTCGTGGCGGTCAATTGCGGCGCCATTCCGGAGGCGCTGCTCGAGTCCGAACTCTTCGGCCACATGAAGGGCGCCTTCACCGACGCCGTGGCCAACCACAAGGGCCTGTTCCAGCAGGCCGACGGCGGCACGCTGCTGCTGGACGAGATCGGCGACATGCCGCCGGCGCTGCAGGTCAAGCTGCTGCGCGTGCTGCAGGAGCGCGCGGTGCGTCCGCTGGGCGGCAGCCAGTCGATCCAGGTGGACGTGCGCATCATCTCCGCCACCCACCGCGACCTGGACGCGGCCATGGAAGCCGGCCAGTTCCGCGAAGACCTTTACTACCGTCTCAATGTCGTGACGCTTCACCTGCCCTCGCTGGCGGCGCGGCGCGAGGACATCCCGCTGCTGGCCAACCACTTCCTGCAGCGGCTGGCCGGCAAGTACAACAAGCGGCTTTCCGGGTTTGCCCCGGAGGCATTGAAGGCCCTGGCCACCGCGCCGTGGCCCGGCAACGTGCGACAGCTCTACAACGTGGTGGAGCAGGTCTGCGCCCTGTCCACCTCGCCCCTGGTGCCGCTGGCGCTCGTGCAGCGAGCGCTGCGGGTGCCCACGGTGGAAGTGCAGACTTACGCACAGGCCAAGCAACGCTTCGAGCGCGAATACCTGGTGGGCCTGCTCAAGCTGACCGACGGCAACGTGGCCGACGCGGCCCGCCTGGCCGACCGGAACCGCACCGAGTTCTATCGCCTGCTGCAAAAGCACGAACTCACGCCGGGGTCGTTCAAGGCAGACGTTGCGCAGGGCTCCGGCGACGGCGTCGCCGACGAGCGACAGGGTTAAGTCGTTGATTTAAAAGGACAAAAATATTGGTCCTGTTGGTCTTGTCGTGATCCGGCGACAGAATCGGCGGTTTTGGGGGCCAAAATCGGGGCGGACGGCGAAATTGCCGCCCAAGATTCCTTTAAGTCATTGATCTGAAAGAGTTTT
This sequence comes from Pseudomonadota bacterium, assembly GCA_018241905.1. GTDB lineage: Bacteria > Pseudomonadota > Gammaproteobacteria > Burkholderiales > Burkholderiaceae_C > Variovorax. The sequence continues at coordinate 3,405 of JAFECZ010000163.1, read as the reverse complement.
TTCAAGCTGGCACGGGGATTGCCCTATAGCCCGCATGAATTCTCTTTCCAGCCCATCTTTCGCCACGCGCTCGCCCCAGTTCGGCCAGCGCCACAAGCACGTTTCGCCCTCGCGGCCACGCGCGGCGACCCAACTGTCCGGCTCCCTCGAGGCTGGCAACGGGATGGCGCCTGACAGCGTTTTCAAGCGCTTTCCTGCCATCGGCGACACCCCCGTGCGCGACAAACAGGCCTTCTGAGGAACCGCCCCGATGAAGCCCACTGAATTTTCCCAGCTGCGCGTGCTGGGCCAAGGCGACTTTGTTGCCGCCCGCCCCGACCTGCGCGAAGAACGCCATCCCAACTCGGTGACGGCGCCCCCCGTCAACCGCGGCTCCATGACGCCCCGCCCCTGGCGCGGTTTCTGGAACAGCATCGGCACCGGCCTGCTGGTGCGCCTGGGCGCCGGCGGCGGCCGAAAGACCGCCTTTGCCGCGCCGCAAGGCACCGAGCAGCCCTGGCAGCGCGCCGCCAAGCAGCGCCGCAATGTCTTCCTGCTGCTGGCCATGCTGAGCACCGTGCTGGCCGCCACCCTGTTCGCCAGCATCCAGCCGTCCTACGACAACGCGCTGCTGGAGTACGGCCAGATCGCGCTGTACGCCATCCTGTCGGGCTGGGTCGTCACCGGTTTCGTCACGGCGCTGATGGGTTTCTATGTTTCGGTGCGGGGCGACAAGCACGCCCTGTCGGCCAAACAGGTGGCCAGCCACCCGATGAACCCGGAAGCCCGCACGGCGATCATCATGCCGATCTGCAACGAGGACGTGGCCACGGTGTTTGCCGGCCTGCGCGCCACGTGCGAGTCGGTGGCCGCCACCGGCCACGCCCGGCAGTTCGACGTGTTCGTCCTCTCCGACAGCTTCCAGCCCGGCGTGGCCGACGCCGAGCGCGCCGCCTGGGCAGACTTGCGCGCCGCGCTGGCCGAGAACCCGAACCAGCCGCAGGTGGAGGTGTACTACCGCCTGCGCACCCGCCGCACGCACCGCAAGGCCGGCAACGTGGCCGACTTCTGCCGCCGCTGGGGCAAGGACTACCGCTACATGGTCGTGCTCGACGCCGACTCGGTGATGAGCGGCGACTGCCTGACCTCCATGGTCAAGCTGATGGAAGCCAACCCCACCGCCGGCATCATCCAGACCGCCACGCAGGCCATCGGCCACGTGACCCTGCACGCCCGCGCGCAGCAATTCGCATCCCGCGTGACGGGGCGCCTGTTCACCCTGGGCATGCAGTTCTGGCAGCTGGGCGAGTCGCACTACTGGGGCCACAACGCGATCATCCGCGTCGAGCCCTTCATGCAGCACTGCGCGCTGGCCCCCATCAAGGGCAAGGGCGGCATGTCCGGCGGCATCATGAGCCACGACTTCGTCGAGGCCGCGCTGATGCGCCGTGCCGGCTACCACGTGTGGCTGGTGGCCGACCTGGTGGGCAGCTACGAGCAACAGCCGCCGGACCTGCTGGCCGAACTGCAGCGCGACCGCCGCTGGTGCCAGGGCAACCTGCAGAACGCCCGCCTGATGGCCGAGCCCGGCATCCACCCGGTGCACCGCGCCATGTTCGTGACCGGCACCATGGCCTACGTCTCGGCGCCGCTGTGGCTGGCCTTCCTGACGCTGGGCACCACCTTGTGGCTGGCCGGCTCGAACCTGATCGGCGACTGGCACGTGCTGCCCATGGAACTGGCCGCCCTCTGGGCCTGGACCCTGTGCCTGCTGTTCCTGCCCCGAATCCTGGGCGTGGCCGCCATCCTGATGCGCGGCGAACAGCGCCAGTACGGCGGTTTCTGGGGCCTGGTGAAGAGCTCGCTCATGGAAAGCGCCATGGCCATCGTGCAGGCCCCCGTTCGCATGCTGGCCCACTCGCTGTTCGTGGTGGTGGCCGTCACCGGCATCAAGCTGGAATGGAAGTCGCCCCCGCGGGAGGCTGCTGCCGTGGGCTGGCAAGATGCCGCCCGTGCCCTGGCTCCCATGAGCCTGGTGGTCGGTGCCTTCGCCCTGGGCATCGCCCTGATCGACGCCAGCGCGCTGATGTGGCTCATGCCGGTCGGCCTGCCGCTGCTGCTGGCCATTCCGCTGACGGTGCTGACCAGCCAGCTGAACCTCGGCTCCAGCCTGCGCGACCGCGGCTTCCTGCTGATTCCGGAAGAGTCGCGCTCGCCCGCCGTGCTGCGCCGCGCCTGGATGCACGCGCTGCGCCTGTCGCGCCCGGCGGCGCTTGCCACGGCCTGATACCGGCCCCAAGGCTGATGAAAGAAAGGCCCGCTGTTGCGGGCCTTTCTTCTTGAATCTGTATCTACCGGCGCCCTTCGAGCCCCTGTATCGTCGAGAGACTTCGCAAGCTGCCCATGATGATCTCCACCTCGCACTTCATCCTCTTCTTCGGCGCCGCGCTGCTGATGGCCCTGACCCCCGGGCCGAACATGATCTACCTGATCTCCCGCTCGCTGTGCCAGGGGCGCGCGGCCGGCGTCATGTCGTGGTTCGGCGTGGTGCTGGGGTTCACGGTTCACATGTGCTCGGCGGCGCTCGGACTCACCGCGCTCTTCATGGCGGTGCCGCTGGGCTACGAGGTGCTGAAGATCGCCGGTGCCGTCTACCTGCTGTGGCTGGCCTGGCAGGCGCTGCGCCCCGGCGCCCGTTCGCCCTTCGAGGCGCGCGAGCTCGCGCCCCAGTCGCCGCGCAAGCTGTTCACCATGGGGCTGCTCACCAGCATCCTGAATCCCAAGGTGGCGATCTTCTACCTGTCGGTGCTGCCGCAGTTCATCAGCCCCGAATCGGGCTCGGTGCTGGGCCAGAGCCTTTTGCTGGGCGGCACGCAGATCGTCATCGGCTCGACCGTGAACCTGCTGGTCACGCTGTCGGCCGCCGGCATCTCGCAATGGTTCGCCGGCAACCGGTTCTGGATGCGGCTGCAGAACCAGGTCATGGGCATGGTGCTGGGTGCGCTGGCCGTGCGGCTGATCTTTCAGCAGCGCACGCCTGCCTGAATGAGTTGCCGGCCAGGGTGCATTGCCCGCCTGCGGGTCTTTGCCGGCCCCCGCCTGCGCGCGATCAGCCGCCGGACTTGCGAAGGGTGCGGCGCGCCCTCTGCACGATGTATCGGGTGCTGGGCACGTCGCTCTCGCGCAGCCAGCGCTCGCAGGTTTCATCGACCCAGGGCCCTTGCGACTTGCTCGCATCGTTGAGCCAGTTGGCCACCGAGTTCTGCACGTAGCGGCTCGGGTCCGCACGCAAGGACTCCAGCAGCGCCTGCGCACGCCAGGGTTGCGCCTTGAACGTCTCGATCTGCGCGCACCACACGCCGCGCGGGCGCGTGAGTTCGCTGGCGAAGCGTCGGATGTTGGGGTCGGCATCCGCAGCCCAGGGCC
>JAFECZ010000162.1 GCA_018241905.1 Pseudomonadota bacterium | reverse complement strand
TTCAGCCGTTCCAGCCGAGGTGACCCAGGAAGTCGCGGGTGCGCTCGACCGTCGGGTTCTCGAAGATCTGTTGGGGCGGGCCCTGTTCGATGATGGCGCCGGACTCGAACACCACCACCCAGTCGGCCACACGGCGGGCGAACCCCATCTCGTGCGTGACGACGATCATGGTCATGCCCTCCTGCGCGAGCTTCTGCATGACGCTGAGCACTTCCCCCACGGTCTCGGGGTCCAGCGCCGACGTGGGCTCGTCAAAGAGCATCACCTCGGGCTCCATGGCGAGGGCGCGGGCGATGGCCACGCGCTGCTGCTGGCCGCCCGAGAGATTGGCCGGGAAGTTGCCCGCCTTGCTGCCCAGGCCCACCTTTTCCAGCAGGGCCTGCGCACGTCGACGCGCCTCGTCCTCGCGCATGCCCAGCACGGTGATTGGACCCATGGCCACGTTGTCCAGCGCGGACTTGTGCGGGAAGAGCTCGAAACTCTGGAACACCATGCCCATGCGCCGGCGCACCTGGCGCACGTCGGCTTCGCGCTTTGGCAGCGGCACGCCGTCCACCAGCACCTGGCCGCCGTCGATGGTTTCCAGCGCGTTGGTGCATCGCAGTAGCGTGGACTTTCCCGAGCCCGAGGGCCCGATGAGGCACATGACCTCGCCTTTGTGCACCTGCAGCGAAACGCCCTGCAGCGCGACGAAGTCGCCGTAGAGCTTGCGCACCTTCTCGTAGACGAGCACCGGCGGCTGGTCGGCATTCTTGCGGGCCGCAGAAGCGGCGGCTGCGTTGGCGTTCATTCCTTCACTCCATAACGGCGGTGGATCCAGTCCACCAGCTTGGCTTGCGGGTAGCCCATGAGCCAGTAGATGACGGCCATGGCGGTGAGCATCTCCAGTACGCGAAAGGTCTGCGCGCGCACCTGCATCGCGCTGTAGGCCAGCTCGCCCACCGCGATCACCGAGACCAGGGAGGTGTCCTTGAACAGCGAAATCCAGGTGCTGGCGATCACAGGCAGGATGCGGCGCACCGCCTGCGGGATCACCACCTTGAACATGGCCTGTCGGCGCGACATGCCCATGGCCAGGGCTGCTTCCATCTGACCCTTGCGGATCGAGTTGATGCCGGCACGGAAGGTCTCGGCGTTGTAGGCCGAGACGTTGCACACCAGCGCCACCAGCGCGGTGGTCAGGGGCGAGAACTGCACGTCAGCCGCCATGGGCATCACGTAGAACACCCAGTAGATGACCAGGATCAGCGGCAGGTTGCGGAAGAACTCCACGAAAGCCAGTGACGCGTTGCTGAGCACCGGGTTGGACGACAGGCGCATCAGCGCCAGCAGGATGCCCCCGGGCACCGCCAGTAGCATGGTGGCGACTGTGAGCCCCACGGTGAGCGCGGCGCCGTGCAACAGCGCATCGCGGTGTGTCCAGACGACGGACCAGTCAAATTGCATGGTGTGCGTCCTTTGATCAGGAGCGGCCCAGGTGGGCCACGCGCTGGTACAGCCGGTCCACGCCCCGGGTGACCGGAAACAGGATGCAGAAGTAGGCCACCATGACGGCGGTGAACACCTCCACCGGCCGGTAGCTCTGGCCCGCCACGGTCTCGGCGCTGTGCATCAATTCAGGCACGGCGATCACGGTGGCGATCGCGGTATCCTTGATGGCCAGGGTGAGGATGGAGCCGAAGGCCGGCAGCATACGAATGGTGGCCTGCGGCAGCACCACCTTGCGTAGCAGTTGGGCACGCGACATGCCCAGGGCCAGCGCGGCGCGCGTCTGGCCCGGGCGCACCGACTCGATGCCCGCGCGCATCACCTCGGCCGCGTAGGCGGCGATGTGCAGCGTCAGGGCCACCAACGCGGCCCAGAAGGGAGGCAAGGTGATGCCGATCAGGATCGGAAAGGCGAAGTACATCCACACCAGCACCACCAGTACCGGGATGGCGCGCATGGTGTCGATATAGAACACCAGCACCCGCCGCACCCAGTTCGGCCCGTACAGGCGAAGCAGCGCGATGAACAGGCCCGCCAACAGGCTGGTGAGCGCGCTGATGATGCTCAGCGCGATCGTCACGCCCAGGCCACTGGCGAAGAAGCGCCAGTTCTCGGCAATGGGGGAGAAGTCGAAGTCCATGTTCGGCGATCCCTTTCCCGTCAGAAGGTGACCATGACCTTCATCGCACGTTGCCGGTCGGCCGCGAGCTCGAACGCCTCGTGCACCTGGGCCACCGGCACCGCTGCCGTGAGCAGGGGCGAGACGTCCAGCACGCCGCGCGCGAGGTAGTCCACCGACCAGGCGTACTCGTTCACGAAGCGGAAGGTGCCGATGTAGCTCAGGCTCTTGACCATGATCTGGTTGAAGGGGCAGCCCTCGCTACTGCCGCCAAGCGTGCCGATCTGCACCACCGTGCCGCGCGGGCGCGTCACCCGGATGCAATTGGCCAGCGCGCTGTAGTTGCCTGCCGCCTCGAAGCACACGTCGACTTGGCCCCTGCCTGCGGCGAGCGCTTCCAGGCCCTGCGGGTCTTGGGCGATGTTGATGGTCTGCGTCGCGCCCACCTGCGCGCACACGGCCAGGGTGTGGTCCACGATGTCCACGGCGATCAGGCGGCTGGCACCCGCGAGCTTGGCGGCCATGAGCGTGAGTGCACCGATGGGCCCCGCGCCCACCACCATCACCGTCTTGCCCAGCAGCGAGCCGGCCGCATGCACCGCGTGCAGCGCCACCGCCAATGGCTCGCCGAAGGCAGCGATCTCGAACGGGAGATCGGCCGGCACCGGGACGCACTGGAAGCCTTCGACTACCACCTGCTCGCGCATCGCGCCCTGCATGTGGGGCCAGCGGCTGGCGCTGCCGAAGAAGTGCACGTTCTCGCAGTGGTTGGAGTCGCCCATGCGGCAGAAGCGGCAGCTGCCGCACGTGCGCGCCGGGTCCAGCGCCACGCGGTCGCCTGGGCGCACGTGGGTCACCTGTGCGCCCACTTCCAGCACCTGGCCGGACGCTTCGTGGCCTGGCGTGAGCGGCGCGCGGATCACGAAGTCGCCCACGCGCCCGTGCTGGAAGTAGTGCAGATCGGAGCCGCAGATGCCCACGGCCTTGACGGCCACGCGGACCTGGGTGGGCGAGATCGCCTCGGCGGCGAGCTCTTGCACGCGCAGGTCGCGCGCGGCGTGGATGGCGCAGTTGAGCATGACGGCTACTTGAGGTTCTTGGTGGCTTCGCGCTCTTCCTGCGTGAGGGCGGGCTGCATGCGCTGGGCCACCGCGCGCAGCCAGTCCAAGTAGGCCTTCTGGTCCTTTGCGACGCCCATGCCGGTGTCGAGTTGGAAGATCTTGCTGTCCTGACAGTCGTTCTCGGAAGGGAATACCGCCAGGCCCTTGACCTTCTTGCTGATGTTGGGCCAGAGCATGCGGTTGAGCGGCGCTGCGTCCGAGCGCCCGGCCAGCACTTCCTCGATCGGTGCCACCGAGCCGGAGTTGGTCACGCCGCGCAGGGTGGCCTTGCCGAACGTCTGCTTCATCAGCGGCTCCTCGCCTGCGCCGGAGAAGTACGCCAAGGTCATGTCAGCCTTATTGAAGTCCTCCAGCGACTTCACCGCGGTGAACTTCGGATTGTTCGCTCGGCCGAACATGCACACGCCGGTGTTGGAGAAGGTGACGAAGTCAATGATCTTGGCGCGCTCGGCAGTCTCGTTCAGCGGGCCGATCATGATGTCCATCTGGTTGGCCACCAGCGCCGGCACCTTGGTCTCGTGGCTGACCATCACCGGTTCGATCTTCACGTTCAGCAGCTTGGCGAATTCCTTGCCCAGCGTCCACGACGGGCCCGACCAGGGCTCGCCGTTGCCGGTGGTGTTCTGCGTGAGCCAGGGCGGGTTGTTGACCACGCCCACGCGCAGCACACCGGCCTTGCGGATGGCGTCGATGCGGGGGCTGGCGCCCGGCGGCGGCGCAGGCTGTGCAAGCGCTGCGGTGGCGGCAAGGGCAAGCGCGGCCGAGAAGATGGCGCGCAGGGCGATGTTGGCTGGTGTCATCACGTGAATCTCGCGGTTGGATGCTGAAAGAAATAAGGTGAGGCCGTCCCCAGCGCCGGTACGCGGCGCTGTCTGTCTGGCTTGTCTTGGCGGTGGTTTTGGGGGGCGCGCCGCCCTCAGGGCTGTTGGGCCTGGATCACGCGCGCCTCGTCGGCGTCGAGCTTGGGTTTGAGGGTTTTGGCGACCTGGCGCAGCCACTCCAGGTAGACCTCCTGGTTCTTGTCGACGGCCAAGCCCACGGGTGAGGCTTTCTCGGTGCTGTGCTGGCAGTTGTCGGCTTGCGGCAGGACCGCAAGGCCCTTGACCTTGCGCTGCAGGCCCACCCATGGCACTCGATTGATGGGCGCCGCGTCGGCGCGGCGGGCCATCACTTCCTCGACGGGCGCGGTGGCGCCGGAGCTGGCCACCGCGCGCAGGCGGGCCTTGGGGAAGCGCTCCTTGACCCAGTTCTCTTCGGCGCCGCCGGTGAAGTAGGCGATGGTCACCTCGGGATTGTTCAGCTCGTCGACCGACTTGGCCTTGGCAAAGCGCGCGTTGTCGGCGCGCCCGAACATGCAGATGCTGGTGCTGGAGTACAGGACGAAGTCCACCACCTTGAGCCGCTCGGGCGTCTCACCCAGCGGGCTGATGGTCATGTCGACTTGGTTGGCCGCCAGCACCGGCACCTTGGTCTCGTGCGACACGGCCACTGTGCGCAGCTTCACGCCCAGCAGGCGCGCGTATTCGTTGGCCAGCAGCCAGGCCGGGCCGCTCCAGGGCTCGCCGTTGCCGCTGGTGTTCTCCAGCAGCCAAGGCGCGTTTTGCAGCACCCCGACGCGCAGCTCGCCCGCCTTGCGGATCGCATCGATGCGCGGGCTCGCGCCCGGCGCCGGGGGCGTCTGCGCCGCGGCAAGAAGGGGCACGGCGCCCGCGAAGGCCAAGGTGGCGCAGGCAAGTGCGCGGCGAAGGCGCGCGCGGCGGTCAGGCTGGTCGAGGGATGGCACGGCTTGTCTCCTGTTGGAATGGAATCGACGCTGGCGCGTGGCTAGTTGTGCTTCTTCAGCGCCAGGCCTGGGTGAATTCGGTAATCACACGCTCGATGTGCGCGCGCATGGCGGCGCGCGATGCCTGCGCGTCGCGAGCGAGCAGCGCGTTGAAGATGCGCTGGTGATCGGCATGCGAGGCCTGGCGCAATTCGGGCGTATGGAAGTGATGTTCGATCTTGGTCCAGATGGGCCCCCGGGCCTGGGCCCACAGGGCCGTGACCATCTGCATCAGCACGCTGTTGCCGGTGGCTTCGGCAATGCGGACATGGAACAGCCGGTCGGCCTCCGCATTGGCCTCCTTGTTGTCCATCTGCTCGTACATCTCGGTGAGCGCCGAGAAGATGCGATCGAGGTCGGAGTCCTTGCGCACCTCGGCAGCCTGGCCCGCGATCTCAGACTCGATCAGGCAGCGCGCGCGCAGCAGCTCGAATGGGCCCGGCTCGGACGCGGGCATGAAGGGGGTGACGCCCGGGTTGCGCCCCGGGCTTTGCGACACGTAGACACCAGAGCCACCGCGCACTTCCACTACTCCCTGGATTTCCAGGGAGATCGTGGCCTCGCGCACGGAGGTGCGGCTCACGTCGAAGCGTTCAGCCAGCACTCGTTCGGCGGGGAGGCGTTCACCGGGCTTGAACTCGCCCTTGCGGATGAGCTCCATGATCTGCGCCGCCAGTCGCAGGTACGAGCGCTCCCCTACCTTGGAGGGGCCGTCGCCTTGCGCATTGCCGGGAATGAGCTTGAGGTTCATGGTTGGAAAGTGGTTGGACCAATTATTTGATTGGTGAGCCATATGGCCCATAGTGGTTTACCAGAATAAGGATTGGTCAGTCCGGCGATCTAATCCGCGTCTCAGCTTCTCTGTCACCGCTTCTCGCCATGTCCTTGCCTGTTCTCGCCTCTCGCCACCTCAGCTTACTGCCTGCACGGGCGCTCGACACGGGCGCGCAAGTGGTCCTACCAGATCCGCGGCGAAACATGACGCAGCCCGGCGTGGTGCACCTGGGGCTTGGCGCCTTTCACCGGGCACACCAGGCGCTGGTCTACGAGCGCCTGATCGCCGACGGCGATCCGCGCTGGGGCGTGGTCGGGGTGGCCATGCGCAGCACACAGCTGGCCGACGCGCTGGCGTCGCAAGACGGCCTGTACTCGGTCCAGATCGCAGACGCCCGATCGGTACGTTGGCGGGTTCCCGGGGCGCTGCTGCGCACCTGCGTGGCGGCGCGCGAACGTCAGCAGGTGATCGAGGCCATGGCGGCGCCTTCGGCCCGCTGGATCACCTTGACGGTGACCGAAAAGGGCTACGGGCCGGACTTGGCAGCGCTAGTCGTCGACGGCCTGGCGCGGCGTAGGGAGGCGGGCCTGCCCGGCGTCACTGTGGCTTCGTGCGACAACCTCTCCGACAACGGCCGCAAGCTCCAGGAGCTGTGCATGTTCGAGGCGCTCGCGCGCGATCCCGCGCTGGGCGCCTGGATCGAGTCGCGTTGTGCGTTCCCGAACAGCATGGTGGATCGCATCGTCCCTGCCGCCACCGAGGCACAGCACGGCGCGGCCGCATTGGCGCTGGGCGTTCACGACCAGGGCGCGCTGAGCACCGAGGCCTTTTGGGAGTGGGTGATAGAGCGGCGCCTGGCCGATCCGTCGGACGCTGCGCGGCTGGCCGGCGCCGGCGTCACGGTGGTGGACGAGGTCAAGCCTTTCGAGGATGCCAAGCTGCGCATGCTCAACGGCAGTCACACGGCCCTGGCCATGATCGGTGCGGTGCAGGGCTGGGCTACGGTGGCCGATGGGATGGCCATCCCAGGCGTTCGGCGCTTCATCCATGCCTTCATGACGCGCGTGGCCATGCCCGGCCTCGCACGGCCCGAGTTGCCCGCTTATCGCGATGCGCTGTTGGAGCGCTTTGCGAATCCGCATCTTCACCATCGTGCACACCAGATCGCCAGCGACAGCTCGCTGAAGATCCCGCTGCGCTGGGGCCCGGCGCTGGTCGAGGGGTTGTCGGCGGGGCGCGAGATGGAGCCCTTGGCGCTGGCCTGCGCGGCATGGATGCGCTACCTGCGCGGTGAAGACGAGGCCGGGCGAGCCTATGCCATGTCCGACCCGCAGGCCGATGCGCTCAAGGCCCTGGCTCGGCAGCATGCAGGTGATGCCGAAGGCATGGTGCATGCGCTGTTGTCCGTGGCCTCCATCTGGCCGGCCGGGTGCGCCGACGATCCGCGCTGGGCCCCGCGGGTGGTGCATTGGCTGCGCCGCATCGAGGCCGCCGGCGTGGCGGCGGCGCTCGACGAAGTCGTTTCCTCGCACACTACGCCGTAGTTTCCGAGGCTTGGCAGCGGATCCTCGGGCGCCGGAGCCACCCTGGCGGCTCGGTCCGGTCGCCTGGGCTGTAGAACCTGCACGGGCCGCCACGAACTTCTGGCCAGCGTTGCAGCTTGGCCCGAGCGTCGCGATGCGCAAGGGCCCTAGGATCCCTTGGTCAACGCGGACAACTGATCGGTATCGTGGCGAGCGCGCAGTTCGCCGATGGCGTTGGCATCCCGGGGCTGTCCTCGCGCGGTCAACTCGGCAAGCTTCCTGAAGTAGTGTTCATGTCCGGGCGGCGAGACGGTCATGAGCACGCGAGCCGGCCTGTCGCCCGGGTTGGCGATGTTGTGTGCCACTCCGGGTGGGACGAACAGATAGGTTCCCGGTGTGGCGCGAACGACTCGATCACCAACCCGCCATTCGCATTCGCCTTCGAGCATGTAGAACGCCTCTTCCTGCACGCGATGCACGTGCAGGCCGGTGGCAAATCCTGCTGGCACGGTCCACTCGAACATGCTGGTGTGCCTGGAGTGCTCTCCGGTCACGAGAAAGACCATCGGCTGGCCTGCGAGCGTGATCTCTTCGGTCCCGGTGCCCTCGGAAGGCGCGCGGATGACTGGTGTGGTTGCAGCGCTGCTCATGGGGTCCTCCATATCGGCCACTTGTGTTGCTTGAAGGGGCGTGTGCATGATCGGCCTGCGCCACCGGCAAGTCCTGAAACCGTTGCGAAATACTTCCGAAATGAATGCGAGGAGTATCCTGCTCGCCCATGCCGGCGATCCTGGAATTCGGTCCCTTCCGTCTCGACACTGACGCGGAAATCCTGTTCCATGGCGCCGAGCCAACCTCGCTCGGCCAGCGGGCCGTGGCGCTGCTTGGCCTGCTCATACAACGGCCTGGCGTGCCGCTGTCCAAGCAGGCACTGATAGACGTGGCGTGGGCCGGCATGGTGGTCGAGGAGAGCAATCTGACAGTGCAGATGGCGGCCGTGCGCCGCGTCCTCGAGGACCTGGCCGCCGGCGCCGACTGGATCGAAACCCTGCCGCGCCGGGGCTATCGCTACGTCGGCCCGACCGTCTCGGCGCAGGACCCGGATCGAACGACAACGGTGTTGGCCACGCCCGCGCTGGCGTTGCCCGACAAGCCGTCCGTGGCCGTGCTGCCGTTCTCGAACCTGAGCGGAGATGTCGATCAGGAGTACTTCATCGCGGGAACGGTTGACGACATCATCAACGGCCTGTCGCGCATCAATTGGCTGTTCGTCATCGCGCGAAGCTCGACTTTTGGCTACAAGGATCGGACGGTTGACGTCAGCAGGTGGGCCGCGAACTTGGCGTGCGCTACGTGCTCGAAGGCAGCGTTCGCAGGGACAGCAGCCGTGTGCGCATCACCGCCCAGTTGGTCGACGCCTCAACCGGAACGCAGGTGTGGACTGAACGCTACGAGCGGCCGTACGACGACATCTTCGCGCTGCAGGACGAGATCGCGCAGGCGGTCGTCGGCGCCATTGCGCCGAGTCTGCGGCGCGCGGAAATCAGGCGTGTCAGCCGCAAGCGGCCCGACAGCCTGGACGCGTATGACCTGGTCCTGCGTGCGCAACCCGACGTCGATTCGGGCATGCCCGAGCAGGTGACGCGAGCGCTCGTGCTCCTCGAGCGCGCGATCGCGCTCGAGCCCGCCTATGCACTTGCGCATGGAAACGCCGCCATGTGCCATCACTGCTTGTACCTTCGCGCAGGCCTCCACAAGTCGGAGCGTACCGCTTCAATACGCCATGCGCGCTCGGCCATCGCCCTGGGTCAGGACGATGCGCTGGCGCTGACCTGGGCGGGGTTTTCCATCGGCATGGACGCGCACGACCGGGCTGCGGCATTCACCGCGCTGGAAGCCGCGCTCGCGATCAGCCCGTCGTCTGCGCTGACCTACATCCTGGGAAGTGTCATGCTCGCGTGGGGCGGAGAAGCCGAGCGTGCGATCGAGTGGAGCCAGCAGGGGCTGCGCCTCAGCCCCTTTGACTCCTGGGCCTGGGCCGCATTCGACGCGCAGGCGCTGGGTCATTTCCATCGCGGGCGCTTTGAAGACGCCGCCCAGGCGGCCTACCGAGCAGTCCAAGCCAACCCTGCGCACAGCATCACACACGTGCAACTGGCGGCCGCGCTTGCCCGGCTCGGACGCCTAGAGGATGCCAGCGCGGCTGCGGCAAGGGTGCTGGAACTGCAGCCCACGTTTCGCTATGGACGGCAGTTCTCGGGCGTCAACTGCGCGCCTGCGCTGGCCGCCGCACTTGGAGATGCCCTTCACATCGCTGGCTTGCTGAAGTAGTAGTTCGACGCGCTCGCGCAGCCGGGATACACGTGCATGACGGCCGCAGACATCACGGCGCGCGAAGCGCTGCGCGGCTTTCTGCAGTCCTGCGCACCTGGGGCCGGGCCCGCAGGCGCGATGGCGTCCTGAGGTGTCGTGTGATGTCCTCCAAAGCACCCAATCGATGGAAAAATTGTCGTGGTCGTTGCGCTGCTATGCATTCGGGCCAGACAGCCGTACGCGTCCTGATCAAGTGATTCGGTTCGTCCGCGCCCGCATTCGCGACGCCCTGCCCTATCCCTGGCGCGTGGGGGACAGGGGCATGGGAATCAGTGGACCGTGATTCGTGAACTCTTCACGTGCAAGCTCAACGGGATCTCGCGTCTCATTGACTGGGTATAACTCAATCGCCCAGTCGGCAAGTTGTTCAAGGCGGGCGCTGCCCCCCGTGAGCCGCGAATACTCTT
>JAFECZ010000161.1 GCA_018241905.1 Pseudomonadota bacterium | reverse complement strand
GGGTCATGAAGACCGAGGGGTTCTCGGTCTGGGCGTCCTTGATAGACAGGTTGCTCGATGCCAAGTCAGGCACCATCGAGTTGGCCATAAGCGACAGGATGCCGTTGGCCCGATCTTTGAGGCGGCCATTGAGCAACTGCAATTCCTGCGCGCCTGCGTTGTCCCCCACAGCAAGCGAGATTGCTGCGCCGACGAAGTAGCTCGCCCGACGCAGCCGCCTCCCACGGTTTCTTGTTGACCGGCCGAAAACGCTCAGCATCCTGAAAAATCCTTCATTCCCTGTGCTTGATCGAGTGGATGCCCGAGCAGAGGCGCGCGTCGATCTTGAGCGGCCCGTAAGACCCGCGCCTTGACCCTCCCAGCCGACGTCGGCACCCGACCACTACCGCGGACCGAGGGACTGCGCCAAGCTCAGAAGATTGCTCGGGCTCACGGCAATGAGCCCTCGGCGCGGGCTATCGATGTCGGCAATCAACAGAAACGAAAGCGCGACCACAAGCGGCAAGACGAACAAGAAGGCTTGGCGGGCCTTGGCCTGGGCCCCTATCCCCACCAACACATTGGCGCAAACGGCGAGCGAGAGCATGAGTGCCCAGGCCGCTTGCGGGATGCGGTTCCACCAAGCCGCTTGGGTGTATCCCTGCGTGTTCAGCACATCGTTCATGCCGGAGACGGCAAGCGTCATCAGGGGCGTCGGTTCCGCTTTTGCGCGGCGCCGGACCACGTCCCAAAGTTCCTCTTGCAGACGGGCCGTGCGCGCGTCAATCTCGCGCAAGCGAGTCTTGTCCTTCTCGGAATACCATTCGATACGCAGGTTCAGGTACGCTCTCAGGCCGGCAAGCACCTTAGCCGTCTCGGCCTCTGGCAACAACTCCGCCCGAACGTACTCCGTTCCAATGGCGTTGGCCTCTTCCTCTTCGTAATTCTTGCGTTGGTCATATCGGCCCACCGCCATTGAAAACGTGAACCCGACGACTAGCCCGAGCAACGTGAGCGTGGCCGTCTGAACAACCCCCAAGTACTGAAGCGTCTCTTCGTTGACGGCGCCGCGCCTTGCCAGCGCTGCCCCTAGCAGCGCAGCCATGGCCGTTGCCACGAGACTGATCGCGAACACGACAATGGGGTAGTCGACGATGGACTCCATGGGCTCACCTTCACATTGGCCCCGGCGACATGCTGAGACGACCACTATTGATTGTATTTGCCCCCGGTAGAAGAAATACTCGGCGAGTCGAGGGCGCAAAGTAGCGCCGTCGTCGGCACCCAGCCGCCACGGTCACTCTGACGCACGAGGGCAGGGCGCTTTGCGGACGCCATCGTCACAACTATTCACTGTCTAGCGAATAGTTGATCTTTTGGCTTGCCATGGGCGCGAGATGTCCCGGGCCAGGATTCCATGGAAATCAACATTCGGGCACCTGATCGCGGGCAGCAGGACGAGGTGCCTCACGATCGTGCATTGAGCTTCATCGCAGTTCTTGCGCGCCACCGGCTCCACCACACTAGGAGCCCGGTGGCGCACAACGCTGCCGTCATGAACCCCAGCGCGCAGACCAAGAGACGTCCACCGAGGCCCAGGACTTTTCCCGAATGCAGCGGGTATTGCCACATGAGAAAGCGGTCCGCACCAGTGCCGCTCTCATAGCCGGTGACTGCCTTGCACTCGCCGCTGCGATCATCGATGAACACCTGCTCGTAGCGCAGCCGCAGCGCGCGCTCGCGCATGCCCTCTTCCTTGAAGGCGATGCGATAGACGCCTTGCTGCGGCAGGTGCATGGCGTACCACGGCACGAAGCCCTGCGCCGCCGGCGGCAGCTGCCTTCGGGCTTGCGCCACAGCCGCTTGAATGCCCAGGGCCGGCAACGGCCGCGCGCTAGCTTCCGGGCGGGGCAACGTCTGCGCCGGGTTCGGCGTGATCGGCCCGAAGAACGAGAGCGCCGGTTTGAACACTTCGTTGCCCAGGTTGAAATAGACGCCCGAGAGCGCAATCACCAGCGCTACCGGCAAGCTCCACAACGCCAGCGCGCGGTGCGCGTCGAAGCTGGTGCGCTGCCACCTGGCGCCTGACTTGATCTTCCAGGCAGGCTTCCAGCGCTCCCAGAACTCGCCCTGCCGCGCGCGGCGCCGCGGCAAGGTCAACCACGTGCCGACCAGCGAAGTGACGAGCCAGCTCAGCGCCACGCCGCCCGTGACCCACATGCCCCACGGGTCGGGCAGCTGCAGCTTGCGATGCAACAGGTAGAGCATGCTGACCACGTGTGCGCGGTCGAATATCAAAGCGCCCCAACGCCGCTGACCCATCACCTTGCCGCTGGCCGGGTCCACCAGAAGCCGGTCGAAGGACAGCGCGAGGGGCTGGCCGGTGGCAGCATCCAGCCGCGGCGCAACGCGCAGCTCCAGCGCCTCGCCGGGCCGTCCATCCAGCGGCACGAAGGTCACGCGAAGCCGCGCGTCGGCCCGCTCCACGCTGGCCACCAGTTCGTCGGGCGGCATGGGGGCCAGCGTGTGACCGGTGCGCAGCAGCTCAGGATTGAGCCAGGCGTCGATCTCGTGCTCGAAGGCCATCACGCTGCCGGTCAGCGCAATGACGAACAGCAGCGCGAGCATGGCCAGTCCGAGATAGCGGTGCAGCTTCGCCCAGAAGTCGCGCCGCGCAAGCCCCTTCACGGCTAGAACCTGGCGCGAAGCGTGAGTTGCAGCTCGCGTCCCGGGCCGGGCAGGATCAGGTTGTCCACCGATCCGTGGCCCGAGATGTAGTACTTGGTGTCGGCCACGTTCTTCAGGTTGAGCTGGACCTCGTAACGCTCGGCCTTGTAGCTGGCGGCCAGGTCGGCCGTGAGATAGGAAGGCAGCACCACCCGATTGGTGAGGGAGGCGTAGCGCTCACCCACGTAGTTCAGGCCGCCGCCGGCCGAGAAGCCGTGGCCCAGGTCCTTCATGGCCCACAGGAAGGCCGAGTTGCGCGGCGTGAGCGCGGCGGTCTGCCCCTGCACCGGAATGGGCGCACCCACGGGCAGTTGCAGCTGGCTCACCGTGGCCAGCGACTCGGTCATCTTCGCGTCCAGGAAGGCGTAGCCGGCGCTGACGTCCCAGCGCCCGGGCAGGCGGCCGTTCAGGGCCAGCTCCAGGCCGTTTGTGCGCTGCGTGCCCACGTTGATCTGGCGACGCGGGTTGTTCGGGTCGGTGTTCTTCATGCCCGAGCGCTCGAGGTTGAACAGCGCGGTGGTGAAGTTCAACTGGCCGTCCAGCAAGTCGAACTTGGCGCCGATTTCCTGGTTGACCGTGATCTCGGGGTCGGCATCCACCGTGCTTGTGGAAAGCGCGAAGTTCTCGCCCGAAGGCTGGAACGAACGGCTATAGGAGACGTAGTAGGACTGCGCCTGCGTGGGTTGCCACACCAGGCCCGCACGCGGGCTGAACTGCCGGTCGGTGCGCTGCAGTGTGTCCAGCTTGCGCTCGAAGCTGGTCTCCTGGCGGTAGTCGTCGTAGCGCAGGCCCACCAAGGCCTTCCATTGCTGCGACAGCGTGACCTGGTCCTGGAAATACACTGCCGCGGTCTGGAAGTTGCTGTTGCTCGGAATGGCGCTGTCGGCGGCAAAGGATGCAGCGGGAATGGGCAGCGGATCCTGCACCGGGTTGAAGATGTTCACGCGCTGGTAGCCTACCGCGGAGGACACCGTGTAGGCCCGCTTGCGCTGCACGCCCAGCTCCGCGCCCATGAGCCATTCCTGCGTCAGCCCGCCCAGCTGGTTGCGCCAGGTGAAGTCGGTCTGGTTGAACCAGCCGCTTTCGTCGCGGTCGACAAAGCCGCGCGTGCGCCCCACGGTCAGCGCCACCGGGTCGGTGGTGCCGCTGGGCAGGGTATTGTTGCGGTCCAGCTCGTAGTCCGACCAGCGCGTGGTGTTGCGCACGGCCAGCGTGTCGCTGAAGCGGTGGTTGAGCGTGGCGGTGAAGCTCTGCACCTTGCTGGTCACGGTGTCGTCGCGCCGGGCGTGGGCCGAGCCGTAGTAGGTGCCGATGGGCACGTCCACCGGGCGGCCATTCAGGGCGGGCACGCCGAAGTCGGTCAGGCGCTCGTCGCGCAGGTTGGTGTATTGCAGCAGCAGGTCGGTCTGCGGGCTGAACTTGATGGCCAGCGATGGCGCAATGTTGTAGCGCTGGGTGAATTGCTGATCGCGGTAGCTGTCGGAATCCTCGCCCGCCACGTTGAGGCGAAAGGCCATCGAATCGCCGATGGCGGTGTTCAGGTCGGCCGTGGCGCGCCGGTAACCGTAGCTGCCCACGCCCAGCGACACTTCGCCGCCGAAGGGGCTGCCGAAGATCGGCTTCTTGGTCACGCGGTTGATGATGCCGCCCGAGGAACCGCGCCCGTACAGCACCGCGGCCGGGCCCTTGAGCACCTCGACACGCTCGGTGTCCGACAGGTCGCGAAAGTACAGCGCGTCGTCGCGCACGCCGTCCACGAACCAGTCGGAGATGGCGCTGAAGCCACGGATCAGCACCTGGTCGCGCTGGCCGTCGCCGTGGTTGAAGCTCACGCCCGGCACGTTGCGCAAGGCCGCTTCCATGCTGGTGGCGTTCTGGTCCTCGATGAGCTTCTCGTTGACCACGTTCACGCTTTGCGGCACGTCGCGCAGCGGCGCGCTGGTCTTGGTGGCGCTGCGGGCGGTGGCGGGCGCGTAGCCCTGGTCATCGTCCCCGCTCACCGTCACTTCGGGCAGGCTGGTGTTGGCGGTCTGTGCGCCGGCGGCCAGGGGCAAGGATGCCAGCACGGCGCTGGCAAGAATCGAGAGTCGAAGGCGCGAGCGCCCGGTGCGAGTACAGATAGTCATTGGTGTGTGCGTTTCGTCTGCGACAGTGGGTCGGAGTTGATTGCACGCACCTGCACGGCCGCGCATGCCGATGCAGACGCGCCGATGTGGCGCGACTCATGGCATGCCCTGCCTGGAGAGAAAATCTGGGTGGGCTCAGCGGGTCGGCTGCCAGCAATGAACTGCGCGCGAAGCGGTCATGCCGGGAGTCGCCACGTTGGACGGCCGCACGGGAGTGCGGCGGCGCGGATTGTAAAGCGTTTGTAAAGCAAGCGCCCGTTCAGCGGGGTACGCAGCGCACGCAGTCATCAGGATGCCGTGGTTCTGTCCCGCGCGATTCAAAGCGTCAACCTTGCACTCGAAATTTTCGAGGGCAGTGCGGAGGAACCTATGTGAAAAAGGCTGCTTCCGCCGAGGCACTTGTCCTCGGAAGGGGCGCTTCGGTCGAGGGCGCACTACTTCTCCATCGCGAGAGAAAACGAGCCTTCGACACGGCCCAACACCTGCGTTCCCGGTTGCGTCGACGCAACCGCTTTCCATCCGATCCGTGGCTGCCAGGTGATACCCGGCTGGCAGCTGCAGGTCAGCCCGGTCAGTGGTGAAGGCGCCGTCACGCCCACTGGCCGAGTGCGAGTCGCCCGCTCCGGCGGTCCTTTGGTGCACAGACGCGGCTCCTCCTTGCCGATCTTCGAGTTCAGTGTCTCGGCCAGATAGTTGGTCGCCAGCGCCCGGGTCAGTCGCAGGGCGCAACGCCGCCGCTCCTCAGGCTGAAACCCCCTGGGCTCGTCTGCACGAGATCCTTCGCTTCGCGCATTCCAGCTGATCGCGCGTCACCGCCTGTGCCCGGGCAAGCATCGTCTGCTGGAAGGCGTTGGTCCTGGCTGAATCTCTGGACATGGTGCTTGTCTCCGCTTCGGAAAAGGTCGCACTATGAGCGAGCGCCCGAGCGACGGGCGCCAGCCCTCTACCTCTACTTTGACCAGAAGCGCCACCACGGCTTTATACGGACCGGAGGCTCCCTCAGCGCCGCGCCGAGTGTCGACAGCGCACCGGACCGGCGGCGCAACTCCCGCTCCAGCTCGTGAGCGGTCCCGTTCGCATCATGGTCGCCGCTCAGGGCGCGGCGGCGCCACTCGGTGGCTTCGCGCGCCAGCTCCTCGTCGCTCAGTTGCTCCGGCTTGATCACGGCTCACGCAACAGGTTGAAACTCTCGCGAATCCCAACGGGGCCTTGGCAATGAACTCAAACAGCTCGTCTTGCAGACCTGGGGACGAGATCCTGGTGATGGCCTTGAGATTCTTGAGATCACGCGCAATGTTGCTTTCGGTATTCACGTAGAAGCGGCAGCTTGGTGTGCCTTGATGTCGGACCACATATCTCATCCTTGCGGAACAAGCCCAGTTTCAGTGGCTCCGCTCGCTCGAGCAGCCACAAGCACAGGGCCGCATGTGCCTCCCCCAGCATCTTGACCAGGTTGACCGCCTAGTAAGCCTTGCTCTTCGGCATCTCTCGCGCCTCGAGTCCCGACGCGGCGCACTTTACAGCACGATCCGCGGGAAAGGGTGAGGGCCGCACGAGCCCCGATCTCACTTCGGCAGGGCTCTGGGCACTGGCGTAGACCTTCCCATTACATCTGGGACATCAAGGACCCCGTCTCCAGCAGGACGTGCCCGCTGTCCCTCCAAAAAGCCGGGCACCTCCGTCGACGGCGTGAGGCCTCATATCCCCCGCCCTCAAGGGCGCTGCGCGAAACCGGCGCCGCCTACAAAGCACTTCAGAAAAAACTACCCGCTCCCGGCACACCCGCCCACAGGCTTTGCACGCTGCTGCGCCTAGATTGGTGCATTGAAGGGGAATACGGATGGACGCGTTGGCGGTCTTCCTGGTGGAAGACAACTCTCATATCCGGTTGAGTCTCATACCGGCTTTGCAGGATCTGATCGGCGCGCAGATTCTTGCCACTGCTGAGTCGGAAAGCGATGCAGTCGCTTGGCTGGCTGCGCACAAGGGTGAATGGGATCTGGCCGTGATCGAGCTGTTTCTCAAGCGAGGCACCGGCCTGGGCGTCGTGGGCTGGACCCACGGGCGTCTGCAGCGCCAGAAGGTCGTCGTTCTCGCCGACCATGCAAGCGACACGGTTCGCCGCCGGTGTCGCAACGCGGGAGCCGACGCTGTGTTCGACAAGGAGACCGAACTGGATCAGTTCATTGCCTTCTGCCTGGGGCTGAACAACGCATCCGCTGGCAGGCAGGGCTAGCACCGAACATCCATCACAGTGCGACCGGCAGTCGACCTGTTGCACGCAGCATGTGGAACCGGACCCCATCCATCCGAGCGCTCTCAAAGCGCTCCCACGCCACCGGCAGGCCCTGCCAGACAAAATCGATGCGGATGCCGCCGGAGCCGTCGTGCGCGTTGCCAATACGCATGCTGTCATATCGAACCCAGGCTTCACCGTTCTCATGGACCACCGGATTCGAGCATGACAACCGGTTGTTCCAAGAACCGGTCCGCAGAAACGTGTCGATCGATTCGTGCAGTTGCATTCATCCCCTCCTAGATTCTTCGGTTGATCCGCATCTGCCGCACATCCCACAGCGGCTGGGCGCTCAATGATCTTGTCACAGGGATGTTCTCGGTCAACGAGCAGGGGCTCTCCGGGCTCTGCGGGCTCTTGAGGCGTCGGAGCAACGTCGCGAGCATGCGGGTGTCGCCGCCGCAGCGATGCACGCCACGATGAGACGTGCATCGCTGTGCACCACGCGGCGGTGGTGTTGAACTGCCAGGTCGGTCCTGCCTGGTACGACGAGTCGCGGTCCACGCTGCGCAGCGGTGAGGGCGTTATGGCGATGATTGGCACAAGCGCACGAGACATGCGCCCCGAAAAAGCCGGCCGCTCAACGCGGCCAAGCGCGGCCATCCGCGCTGAGCGCCGGAGCAGACAAGGTGACAGGCAGCTGCTGGCGCATCAAAATTCTGCGTTCCGAGGAATCGATAGTTGGCACCATGGCAGACAGTGAACCGTCAAAGAGCTGGTGGCAAACCTTGCCTGGCCTCATCACAAGCCTGGCCGCCGCCATTACCGCCATTGCGGGACTGCTGGTTGCGATCAAGCAAACGGACTGGTTTGGCCCGCCCTCCGCATCGGTTGCGTTCCAACCGTCCACGCCGCAGACACCCAGCTCGAGCGAGCCCGTGGCAAGGCCAGCGCCCCATGAGGTCTCGCAGGGTGAGACATCACCATCATCGCGTTCGGAGTTGGCGCCAGCCTATCGTGTCGAGTTGCCGGCGCTGCGCGACTACCAGCTCGGCCCCGCAAGCACGCGGGCGACCTTCACCCTCCTCAATGCGCAGGTGTCACCGCAATCCTCGGAAAAGGACTCGCTACGGGTACAGGTGCGCATGACCAATCACGACAGGTTCGACCATCCTTTCTGGGATCAGTCGTTCCGATTGCGCATCAACGGTGTACCTGCCGCCCCTGAGAGTGCCCTTGATGAGTTGGTGCCAGCCCTGGCGGCCAAGGAGGGGACTGTGATCTTCTCGATTCCGCGTGGAACGCCCGGCGGAAATCTGGAGATCAACTATCTCGAGGACACCACTTCCATCCCGCTCGTGTTGTCGGCGAAGAAGTAGCGAGCTTGGGCAGCGGCAATCGTGCTGGCGCAAGCGTGGGCACGTATAGCGCGTCTGTCGACTCGGCGCACGTGGAGCGCCGCCTGCCCATCACACGGGAGAGCAACACGGGAGAGCACTGGCGAGTGGGAAGGGCGGCGACTCGGATGCGGTGACATGGGGCGCGCGCCCCGCCATTGGCGGAGACGCCCGTGTTGTCCGGTCAATCATCCTCGCCCTTCCAATACTTCTTCTGGCGCTCGCGCTCACGCTTTTCCCACTCGCGCTGGTGTTTGTACTGCTCCTTCTCGTACTCCCGGCGCCTCTTCCAGTACTCCTTGCCTTGATCGTCGTCGTCTTCCTTGTACCGATATCTGGGCGCGGGTGCCGGCACCACGTAGACAGGCGCAGGCGGCGGCGCCACGATAACGCCAGGGACACCGATGTCGACGTTCACATCGACATGTGCAACCGCTGGATCGGCCAACAACAGAAACACGGCCAGAGCGACCAAGCCGGTCGCGATCCATTGTGGAGAAGCGTGATGAATGCAAGTGCGTCTAAAAACCATAGGACACCAATCCTAGAGGCTGCGCGCCCGCGCTTTTCATCTCGAAGGTGAAACGCCCGCTCGGTGGTAACCAACCGTACAAAGCGTTCGGGATGACTCATCGCTTGGTACCGCTCGTTCGCGCCGCCCTCTCGGCCTGCCGATGCATGCCCTGTCCCGCCGCCGTCGGTGCCTGGGGCGTTGATAGTCGCCGGCTTCGCCGCGGCTGCAATGCCGCGCCCCTGTCCGCTTCCTATCTCAAGCCCAGAGATCTCTCTCGCAATCCGGCGACAAATTACGCCATCTGCGGCGTGCACCTGGCGCGCGCGCGGGCGGGCGCGGGGCGCAGCATCGATCAGCAGCACTCCGCCGCTGCCTTGGTGATGACATCGAACACGTCATGGGTCCTGCCCGACCCACGCCCCATTTGACTTGGCGCACCCCGAAGCCGTTGTTACTTGACGCGTCGGTTCTCCGCCTCATGGGCTTCCTGGGCCCGAACTGGCGCTATCAGCTTCTCGGCGAAAATCGTGCAGTTCATGAAACCATCCACTTTTCGCATCGATATTGGCCCGCGGTGGGCCGCGTTCGCGCAAGCTCGCGAACACATGAAACTGCTCGGCACGGTCCAGCGTGGAATGCAGATCGGAGCACTCGCGCTTCTGGCGGACGGCACCTACGCCCAGGTCAATGGGGATGTCGTGACTGCACTGAACACGAGTCGTGTGTTGCACGCGATGCGCGGAACGCACAGCGCGCCACGCCGCGAGACACGCCCCGTGGCTGCGCCGGCCGTGGTCGTGGTAAAGAAGCGCCGGAGGATTGAACGGTCTTGACGCGGCGGCCGCCCCCGGTTGGCCCATTGAGGGCTGGTTGGATCGAGCGTTCGAGAGGGAAGGCCCAGCCACGCTGCTGTCGATCGGCTTGAAGCAGGCAAGTGGGGGCCAAGCGCCTTCGGGTGCTCACGCTGATGATCTGATCCGCTCATCGCGCATTCATGCGCATTGCGATAGAGTGCCGGCGCACTCGGATCGCGCATCCTACCCAATCCCCTTATTGCGAGTGCTTGGCCCGGCCACCGTGCGGGCATTTTTGGGGCACATCCGCGGTCTCCAGAGGCAGACCATGCTTCCCGCGCTCACGGGGAGGCGATAGCCGCTCGCATGGCGGCGATGAAATCGGCCACAGGGCGTGGGGAGGTTTCT
>JAFECZ010000160.1 GCA_018241905.1 Pseudomonadota bacterium | reverse complement strand
CCGCGCCAACATCCGCGACGAACTGCAAGCCCTGGGGGGCCAATGACGCCTGCCTGCACCGGTTGCGCAATTGCGATGGCCAGAGGGAAACTACGCCGCTTGACCCTTGCCCAGGAGCCTGAACGATGCCCGATCACCACCAGAAACTTCGCGTGAATTGCTTTTCGACTTCGCTGGACGGCTATGGCGCCGGCATCGAGCAGAGCTTGCAGAACCCGATGGGCGTGGACGGCATGGACTTGCACAACTGGGTGTTCGGCACCCGCTTCTTCAAGACCATGATCGGCCAGAGCGGCGGCACCACCGGCGTGGACAACGAGTTCGCCGAGCGCGGCTTCGAGAACGTGGGCGCCTGGATCCTCGGACGCAACATGTTCGGCCCGATCCGCGGGCCGTGGCCCGACGAGTCGTGGAAAGGCTGGTGGGGCACCAACCCGCCCTATCACGTGCCAGTGTTCGTGCTGACCCACCATCCGCGCGATCCGATCGACATGGAGGGCGGCACCACTTTCCATTTCGTCACCGACGGCATCCATGCGGCCTTGAAGGCAGCGCGCGAAGCGGCCCAGGGCAAGGATGTGCGGCTGGGCGGCGGCGTGTCGACCGTGCGGCAGTACATGGCGCAGCGCCTCGTCGACGAGCTTCACCTTGCGGTCTCGCCCGTGTTGCTGGGGCGCGGGGAGTCTCTGTTCCAGGGGCAGGACTGGCGGGCGCTGGGGTATCGCTGCGTGGAACAGGTCGCTACCGAGAAGGCGACGCACGTGACGTTGCGCCGGGAGGGCTGAGCAGGAGCCGTCAACGCGTCCCGGTCTGATACGGCGGCAGCTTCGCCCCGCAGTCGCTGCAGAACCGCGCCATCTGCGCATGCCCCTCGCTCAGGCACTCATGACAGGTTCGAGTCGTCGGAACGCCCGACATCCGGCGCGAACTGAACTCCGCGCTCACGATGCCCGTGGGCACGGCCAGCGTGCCCCAGCCCAGCAGCATCATCGTGGACGCAATCACCCGGCCAAGATCCGTATGCGGCGTGATGTCGCCGAACCCCACCGTGGTCATCGTCGTGATGGCCCAGTAGATGCCCACCGGAATGCTGGTGTAGCCGTGCCGCGGCCCCTCGACCACGTACATGAGCGTGCCCATGACCATCACCACCAGCATGACGAACATCATGAACACCAGGATCTTGCGCCGCGATGAATACAGGGCCTGCCCCAGCGCGCCGAACTCGTCCACGTACTCGGCCAGCTTGAAGATCCGGAACACCCGCAACAGCCGCAGCACCCGCACGTCGATCAGCGCGGACATGCCCGGCACCAGGATCGCGAAATAGGTCGGCAGCACCGCCAGGAAGTCGATCACGCCATAGAAGCTGCGTGCATAGCGCAAGGGCCGGCGCACGCACACCAGGCGGGCAATGTATTCGGCGGTAAAGGCCGCCGTGAAGATCCACTCCAGCACGGAGAACAGCGTCTTGAAGCGCACGTGCACCGACTCGATGCTGTCTGCAATCACCACCGCCACGCTGGCCACGATGAAGCCCAGCAGCACGATGTCGAACAGACGGCCCTCGCGCGTGTCGGCCTCGAAGATGATGGTGTACAGGCGCAGTCGCCAACCCGTGTCCGGGCGGCCGAAGCGCTGTCCGTCGCGCAATTGCATGGTGTCGGGCATGCAAGGGATGGTAGTTGAGGCATCGGGCGAACATTCGCCCCTGCAGTCGCGTTGCGGCTAGCCGCCGTCGGCCAGGCCGCCCACACGTTCGACGCGGCGCGCCGCGGCAGCCAGCACCATCTGCGGCGAAGCGGCCAGGCTGAACCAGTGGCGCGCCCGCGTGATGCCGGTGTAGACCAGCTCGCGCGTGAGCACCGGGCTCATCTGCTGCGGCAGCAGCAGCGCCGCATGGCTGAATTCCGAACCCTGCGACTTGTGCACCGTCATCGCGAACACCGTGTCCACCGAACGCAGCCGGCTGGGCAGCACCCAGCGAATGCCGCCGGGCTGCCCGGTGGCCGGAAAGGCCACGCGCAGTCGCCGTTGCTGCGGCGCGTGCTGGGCACGCGCGGCAGCGTCTGCAGGCGTACCGTGCTGCACCGACAGCGCCACGCCCACGTCGCCGTTCATCAAGCCCAGTGCATAGTCGTTGCGCGTGACCAGCACGGGGCGGCCCGGATACCAGCCGCCCTGCTCGGCCTCGATCAAGCCCTGCTCGCGCAGCAATGCAGCGATGCGCGGATTGAGGCCCTCCACGCCCTGCGGCCCGGCGCGCAACGCGCAGAGCAGCTGGAACTGGCCCAGCGCGTGAAGCACCTCGCGTGCCCAGGCGTCGCAAGCCTCCTGCGCCGCACCAGCCTCGGGCTGACGTGCGCGCATCAGGCGCAGGTAGTGGCCGTAGCCGACGGGCGGCGGCACCTCGCGGCCGTTTTCCTTTCGTCCCTGGCCTCGGCCGGCAAAGGCATCGGGCGCACCGTCCACCACCAGCCGGCGCAAAGCCGCATCGTCCAGGCTGGCCTGCCCCGGCCGCTGCAGGGTGGTCGACAGGTCGGCATGGCCGCCAGCCAGCAGCCGCTTGAGCTTGTCGTCGTCGCCGGCATTGACGGCCTCCGCCAGCAGGCCGATGCCGCTGTCTGCGCCGAAGCGATAGCTGCGGCGCAGCTTGACCACGGCCTGGTCCAGCGCGCGGCCAGCGTCGTCGCGCAGCGATGCATCGACCGTCTGGCCGGTGACGGCCTGCAGCCATTGCACCGTCTGGCCGTGGTAGTGGCCCGCATCCGCGCGCTGGCACAGATCACCCAGTACCGCGCCGGCCTCCACCGAGGCCAGCTGGTCCTTGTCGCCCAGCAGGATCAGTCGGGCCTGCGGCCTCAGGGCGGCCAGGACACAAGACATCATCTCCAGATCGAGCATGGAGGCTTCGTCCAGCACCAGCACATCCAGCGGCAGCGGGTTGCGCGCGTCGTGCCGGAAATGCCGCGTGTCGGGCCGGCTGCCCAGCAGGCGGTGCACCGTGCTCACCGTGGTGGGAATGGCTGCGCGCAATGCGCCGCCGCCACCCAGTTGCTCGAAGGGCAGGCTCGCCACCGCGCCGTCTATCGACTCGCCCAGGCGCGCTGCAGCCTTGCCGGTGGGCGCCGCCAGGCCAATGCGCAGTGGCGCGGCATCCGCAGTGCCTGAAGACGAGGACAAGGCCAATTGCTGCAGCAGCGCGAGCAGCCGCACCACGGTGGTCGTCTTGCCGGTGCCGGGGCCACCGGTCACGATGGAAAAGGCCTGGCGCGCCGCCAGCGCACAAGCCACTTTCTGCCAGTCGGTGCCGTCGCCACCGCTGGCGCGCGGCGGAAACAGCACATCGAGCGTGGCGGCCATCGCCGCCTGCAGTTCAGGCCGGGCAGCCGAGGTGGGCGTGTCCACACGCCGCGCGACTTCGCTGCGGACCGACTGCTCGTACTGCCAATAGCGGCGCAGGTACAGCCGGTGCGCCACGCGCACCAGCGGCGTGGCGCCCGGCCCATGACCGACCAGCGAAGCTTGTGCATCGAGCGCTGCGATCCACTGCGCCGGGCTCACGCCGCGCAGCCACTGCGACGGCGGCTGCACCGGCAGCGCGGCGTCGCCTGCCTGTACGGACGATGCGCCTTCGGGCGGCAACGCCAATGCCCGGCCGGCGTCTTCCAGCGTGGCGACCAGGTCGAGGCAGGCGTGGCCGCGCCCGAGCTGGTGGCTGGCCAGTGCGGCTGCCAGCATGACCAGCGGATCGGCGGACGGCGCCAGGCGCGAGAAGAAGGCGGCGAGGCTGCGGTCCAGTTCGCGCAGCCAGCCGGCCTGCACCCAGGCGTCGAGCGCGCCGAAGACATCGGCATGCGCCGGCGGCAAGGGGCCGAGGAATACGGGGGCGTTGTCGCTCACAGGTCCAGCTCCATCTGCCCCTTGGGCAATGGCTTCGGAGGTCGGCGTATGCCGCGGAACAGGTCGTCCAGCGCGTTCATCAGGGCCAGCGGCGGGCGCTCCAGGTGCAGGCCCTGCCCGGCAGCGGCCTGGCCGCGCAGGAAGATGTAGACGGCGCCGCCCATGTGGCGCTCGTAGTCGTAGTCGGGCAGGCGCGAACGCAGCAGGCGGTGCAGCGCAAAGATGTAGAGCACGTATTGCAGTTCGTAGCGGTGGGCCAGCACCTGCTCGCGCAGCGCATCGGCGCCGTAGTCGGCATCGTGAGGTCCCAGCCAGTTGGACTTGTAGTCGGCCACGTAGTAGCGGCCCTCATGCTCGAAGACGAGGTCGATGTAGCCCTTGAGCATGCCGTTCACCTGCTGCGGCAGAAGCGGCGCCCGGGCCGCGCCGCCCAGCGTGTGGAGGCACACCAGGGCATCGAGCGCGAGCGTGTTCACATGCTGCGCGGCCAGCAGGAATTCCATCTCGATCTGAACGCGCGCCAGTTGGGCCGGCGCCACTGCGGCGGCGGCGCCCAGGCGCCGCAGGTCCAGCGGCTGGGCCAGCCAGTCGACCAGCCACGCGTGCAAGGGCACAGCCCACTCGCCCCAGCCGCCGAGCTGGCAGCGGCGCTCGACCTGCACCGCGAGCTCGGCCCGCAGCGCGGGGTCGGCATGAACCCTGGCAAAGCCTTGGCGACCGGCCAGTTCCAGCAGGCCGTGCAGGAAGCTGCCCGGCGCGGCGCCGCGTGGGAAGTCGTGCAGGCTGCCGCTTGCCGAGCCGCTTGCCGAGTCGCTTGCCGCCGATTGCGCCCGGTCGGCACCCTCGGTGCCTTCGCCCTGGCTGCTGTCGGCGTAGATGTCTTCCTGTGCGCTTGCCGGAGCTGCCGGACCCAGCGCAGCATCGGCCGGCACGCTTTCTTCCTGTGCGGCCGCTGCGTCCGCGCGCCGCAGGGCGGAGTAGCTCGCGATCCACCAGCGCTCGCGCGGGCCCGCGGGCAATGGCGGTGCCGGCAATGCCTGCAACTGCCGCCGGGGCGGCTCGTAGAGGGTTGGCTGCGGCAACGGTGCCGGCTGCACGGCGATGGCCTGGCAACCGCGGGCCAGATCGTCCAGCGCCTGCTGCAAGGCGGGCGGCGGCAGCGGCTCGCCACCGGCCAGCAGATAGCCCAGTGCGCTGCGCTCCACATCCGCCAGGGGCAGCACGCCGATCCAGGTGGCATGGCGGGCACGGGTGAGCGCCACGTACAGCTTGCGCAAGTCTTCGCCCAGGCGCTCCTGGTCCATGCGGACCACGGCCTGCTCGTCGGCCTCCAGCGCCACCACGAGGGTGCCGTCGTCCTGGTGCCACTTCAGCGGCAGCTTGTCGCCCTTGTTCGCAAAAAAGGTCGTGGCAAAGGGCAGGAAGACCAGCGGGAATTCCAGGCCCTTGGACTTGTGCACGGTAATGACCTTGACCAGCTCGGCATCGCTTTCCAGCCGCAAACGGCGCGCATCGGTGTCGGCACTGGCGAATTCGCTGTCGGCGCGCTGCTCGGCCAGCCAGCGGATCAGCGCGTGCTCGCCGTCGAGCTGCAGGCTGGCCTGCTGCAGCAGCTCGGCCAGGTGCAAGAGGTCGGTCAGGCTGCGTTCGTCCTGGCGGGACAGGAGGTGCTGCGGCACCTCGAAGTCGTGCAGCAGGTGGCGCAGCATGGGCAGCACGCCCTGGCGGCGCCAGGTCTGCTGGTAGCGCCGGAACTGCAGAACACGAGACTCCCATTGCAGTTCGTCGCGGTTGAGCTGGTCCAGCGCGTGCAGCGGCAGGCCAAGCGTTGCGCTGCCCAAGGCAGCGCGCAGGGGGCGCTCGTCCTCCGGCTCGGCGCAGGCCAGCAGCCAGCGCTGCAGGTCGGCCGCCACCGCGCTCTGGAACACCGAATCCTGGTCCGACAGGTACACGCTGCGCAGGTTGCGTTCGCTCAGGGCCTCGCGCACGGCACGCGCTTCGCGACCGCTGTTGACCAGCACCGCCACGTCGCCGGCTTGCAGCGCGCGCATCTGCCCCGCCTCGCCCACGAAGCCGGCTTGCCCCAGCGTACCGGCGTTGAGCAGGCGCACGATTTCGGTGGCGCACGCGGCGGCCATGGTGCGCTGGCCGTCGGCCTTCTTCTTCGCGTCGTCGGCGTCCGGCAAGGTCCAGCAGACAAGCGCCGGCGCCTCGCTGCCGCCCACGCACCAGCGCTCGTTGCGGCCACGAGGCCGCACCGGCGCGAATGGCACCGGGTTGTTGCCGTTCGGGTCGCGGAACAAGAACGCGCCTTGCCCGGTTCCGCGCTCTTCCGCCCGCATGAACACATGGTTCACCGCATCGACCATGCCGCGCGTCGAGCGGAAGTTGGTGCCCAGCGTGCTGTGCCGACCGACCGTGTCGCGCCGCGCGGCGAGGTAGGTGTAGATGTCGGCGCCGCGAAAGGCGTAGATGGCCTGCTTGGGGTCGCCGATGAGCACCAGCGCGGTTTCCGGCGCGTTGTCTGCCGCGCGGTAGACCGCATCGAAGATCCGGTACTGCAACGGGTCGGTGTCCTGGAATTCGTCGATGAGCGCCACCGGGAACTGCTGGCGGATGAGTGCGGCCAGGCGCCCGCCGTTGGGGCCCTGCAAGGCGGCGTCCAGGCGCGTGAGCAGTTCGTCGAAGCCCATCTGGGCGCGGCGCGCCTGCTCGGCATCGAAACGGCGCGCAATCCACTGCGCGGCGTGGCGCAGCAGCGCAGCGCGCCCGTCGGGCAAGGCGCCGATGCGATCGCGCAGCGTGATCATGTCCTCCAGCGCCGGATGCTCGGGCACGGGCATGCCGGACTTGAAGACTTCGGCCAGCCCCTCGGGCGTCAGGCGGCGCCAGGCGGTGCTGCCGGACTGCAGCGGCGCTCGCTCGTCGCTCGCGGCCCACAGGCGCAGCGCGTCCAGCCAGGGCTGGTAGTGCCGCGCCTGCAGCTTGGCCCCATGTACCTGCTTGGCAGCAACGGCGCGGTCCAGCAGCAGTTGCAACTCGTCGGCCCAGCGCAGCCACGGCGCCTTCATCTCGGCCAGGGCGCGCCGGGCCTCTTGCATCGCTTCGCCCAAGGCTGCTTCGGGCGCCAGGCCCGGGCTCAGCGCGTCGCCCAGCAAGCGCAGCTTCTCGACGTCGAGCTGCAACGTGTCGGGGCTGGACCACCATGCGCGCACTTGCTCGGCCTGCTCGCGCGGCAGCGGCGTGAAGAAGGTGCGCCAGTAGTCGCGGGTGCTTTCGGCCAGCAGCTCGCGCTGGTCTGTCTCCAGCGTCTGGCTGAACAGCGCGCCACTGTCGAAGGCATGCTCGCTGAGCATGCGGTTGCACCAGCCGTGGATGGTGGAGACGGCGGCCTCGTCCATCCACTCGGCGGCCAGGCGCAGCGTGCGCGCACAGGCGGGCCACTGCTGCGGCGCGAAGTCGTCGCGCAAGTCGTGCAGCAGGTCTTGGCCGCGAGGCTTCGGCGGCACGCCGTCGGGCTCGGCGAGGAAGGCCTGGGCCGCCTCGGCCAGGCGCGCGCGGATGCGGTCGCGCAGCTCCTTGGTCGCGGCCTCGGTGAAGGTCACGACCAGGATCTCCGGCGGCGTGAGCGGCCGGCCGAAGGCCGCGCCCTCCTCGCCATGGCCCAGCACCAGCCGCAGGTACAGCGCCGCAATGGTGAAGGTCTTGCCGGTGCCGGCGCTGGCCTCGATGAGCTGGCTGCCCACCAGCGGCAGGGTGAGCGCATCCAGCAGCCTGGGCATGTCTTCGGGCGGTCGGGCGATGCTCATTCCGCCTTCTCCTTCGGCGGTTTGCCCACGGCTTCGCTCAGGGGCCTGAGCAATTGCTCGGCCCATCGCGCGAATTCGCCCCCGTGCCACAAGGCATCGAAGTCGGCAAAGGCGCGGGCGAGGTAGTCGTTGTCCTCGCGCTCGGCTCGGCGGCCGAAGCGCGGGTCGTGGTCCTCGAAGATGCCGCGCGCGGTTTCCAGCGCTTCTTCATGCACGGCGCCGGCACTGCCGCCCTTGTCGATCCATGCCAGCGCGGTCTGCAGCGCCAGCGGCAACGGGCGGTGCAGGCCTTCTTGCCACGCACTCAACAGCTGCTGCCAGTGCGCCTGGGCCACTTCAAGCGAAAGTGGCTCCAGTTGGACCTTGCCGGCCTTGCTGATGATGATCGTCGTCAGCGGCTTGCCGGCCACATGTGCTGCCACGTGGGCCACCCAGAACGGCACGACCCGGTCGCGCCGATAGCTGCGGCCCTTCACCAGGCTGCCGCTGTCCAGCAGCAGCCGGCAACGCTCGCCCGCGTCGTTGGCGCGCAGCTGGCCCAGCCAGTCGAGCAGATGCAGCGCTTCGTCGGGTTCGCCCGGCGGCAGGTAGTCCAGCGCCGCGTCGGGCAAGGCATGCGGCCACTGCGCCAGGGCCCTGGCGTATTCGCCGAACATCTTCTCCATGGGCGCGGCCAGGTCGTCCTGCACCAGTTCGCCGAACGCGCCTTCGGGCAAGTCGCCGCGGCCTGCCATGCGCGCCAGCTCTTCGCGCAAGGCGGCATCGCGTGCATCGGGTGACGCCGCCGTCTGCGCGCGGATCAGTTCGTCCTGCAATCGCCAGTTCTGCAGGCCGTTGAGCTCGAACGGCTCCTGGTCCTCTCCCGCGGGGTCGTCGCTCTCGAAATGAATGGCCAGTCGCAGGCGGAAGAAGCTTCTCGCAGGGTTGCGAAGGAAGTCGCTCAGCAGGCGCAGCGTGATCGGGCCTTCGAATCGCCACTCGGGCAACGCGGGTGCGGGCACGGCATCGGTCGAGGCCGGTTGCGCCATGCCGCTGCGCCACTCGTGCGCATGGCTGAACAGGCGCGAGTCTTCGCCGACGTGGAAATACGCCGGGTCGAAAGGCTGAAGCTTGTGCTCCACCGTGAGGGCATGCAGCAATCGCTCGCCGGCCTTGTCTTGCGCAAGCGCCTGGTCGCCGGCCAGGCGCCAGCCGGCGCCAAGGTGGTCGCGCAGTTGCGCCACCAGCACCGAGGGCGGGCGCTCCGAATGGTCGTGGATGCTGCGGCCCACCCAGCTGATGTGCAGGCGCTCGCGCGCCGACAGCAGCGCCTCCAGGAACAGGTATCGGTCGTCCTCGCGGCGCGAGCGGTCGCCGGGCCGGTAGTCCTGGCCCATCAGGTCGAAGTCGGCAGGCGCGCGGCTGCGCGGATAGTCGCCGTCGTTCATGCCCAGCAGGCACACCATGCGGAAGGGAATGGCGCGCATGGGCAGTAGCGTGGCGAAGGTGACGGTGCCGGCGAAGAAGGGGCGGTTGAGGGTGGGCAGGTCGATTTGCGCCAGCCAATGCTCGCGCACCACGGGCAGCGGCAGGCACTCTTCTTTCAGTTCCGCGCTGTCGCAGGCATCCAGCCACTCCTGCAGGGCCGACTGCAGGCGGCGCAGCAGGAAGCCGTCGACATCGTCCTGCGGCAGGAAGAAGTCGGCCAGCAGCGCGCGCAGCCGCTCGCCCCATTGCTGTGGCGTTGCGGGCTCGGCCAGCTGCCGCCAGTGCGCATCCAGCGCCGACACGAAACGCACCAAGGGGCCAAGCAGCGCGGCCTCGAGGCCACCCACTTCGTCCAGCGGCTCGATGTGTTCCCAGGCCTCGCCGCTGCCCACCGCATAGCCCAGCAGCATGCGCGCCAGGCCGAAGTCCCAGCTGTTCTGCGTGCCCGATTCCGGCAGCCCGAGCGCCTGGCGCTGCTGCGCATGCAGGCCCCAGCGAACATTGGCCGCACGCACCCACCGATGCAGCAACGGCAGTTGCGTGGCGTCGATGCCGTAGCGCGCCCGCACCGCCGGCACTTCGAGCCAGTCGAGCACGTCGCTGGTCGCGATGCGCGATTGCGGCAGCGCCAGCAGGCGCTCCAACGCACCGAGCAGCGGGTCGTGGTGGCGCTGCGCCTGGTCGGCCACGCTGAAGGGGATGTAGCGCGCATCCTCGGGCGGCAGCAGGCCGAACACCGCCTGGATATGCGGCGCATAGGCCGCCACGTCGGGCACCATCACGATCACGTCGCGCGGGCGCAGGCTGGGGTCGCAGGCAAAGGCGGCAAGCAATTGATCGTGCAGCACCTCGACCTCGCGCTGCGGTCCGTGGCTGACATGGAAGCGAATGGATGCGTCGGCGCTCGCGTCCAGCGCCGGCCAGCGTTCGCGAGTCTCGGCCAGCGGACGCAGGTCGCGGATGTCGTCCTGCAACTGGCGCAGCAGGGTGTCGCCCGCGCCCGCATCGAAGCAGTCGATGCGCTGGCCGATGGCCGCAAGCTGCTGGGCATGGCGCTCGTGCGCGTCGTCGAACTGGTCCAGCAG
>JAFECZ010000015.1 GCA_018241905.1 Pseudomonadota bacterium | reverse complement strand
GTTCAGGAGGCGGTCGAAGCCGCCCAGAAGCTCGGTGGCCCCGTGTGGGTCGTCAAGGCCCAGATCCACGCCGGTGGCCGTGGCAAGGGCGGTGGCGTGAAAGTTGCCAAGAGCATCGACCAGGTCAAGGAACTGGCTGGCCAGATCCTGGGCATGCAGCTCAAGACGCACCAGACCGGCCCCGAAGGCCAGAAGGTCCGCCGCCTCTACATCGAAGACGGCGCCGACATCAAGAACGAACTCTACGTCTCGCTGGTCACCGACCGCGCCACGCAGAAGGTCGCCGTGATTGCCTCGAGCGAAGGCGGCATGGACATCGAGGAAGTGGCGCACTCCACGCCCGAGAAGATCATCACCGAGATGATCGATCCGCTCACCGGCATCACCGCCGAGCAGAGCAAGAAGATCGCCGCGGCCATCGGCCTGACCGGCGCTTCGGTGGACCAGGCCGTCGACCTGTTCGCCAAGCTCTACAAGTGCTACATGGACACGGACGCGTCGCTGGTTGAAATCAACCCGCTGAACTGCGACTCCAAGGGCAACCTGATCGCCCTGGACGCCAAGTTCAACTTCGACTCCAACGCCCTCTTCCGTCACCCCGAGATCGTTGCCCTGCGCGACCTCGACGAAGAAGACCCGGCCGAAGTCGAAGCCAGCAAGTTCGACCTGGCCTACATCAGCCTGGACGGCAACATCGGCTGCCTGGTGAACGGCGCGGGCCTGGCCATGGCCACCATGGACACCATCAAGCTGTTCGGCGGCGAGCCGGCCAACTTCCTCGACGTGGGCGGCGGCGCCACCCCCGAGAAGGTGACCGAAGCCTTCAAGATCATGCTCAAGAACAAGAACGTCCAGGGCATCCTGGTGAACATCTTCGGCGGCATCATGAAGTGCGACACCATCGCCACCGGCGTGATCGCAGCATGCAAGGCGGTGAACCTGCAAGTGCCGCTGGTGGTGCGCATGAAGGGCACCAACGAAGAGCTGGGCAAGAAGATGCTGGCCGAGTCGGGCCTGCCGATCATCAGCGCGGACACGATGGCCGAGGCTGCTCAAAAGGTCGTGGCGGCCGTCAAGTAAGGAACACAGTCATGTCGATCTACATCAACAAAGACACCAAGGTCATCACGCAAGGCATCACTGGCAAGACCGGCCAGTTCCACACCGAGAAGTGCCAGGAATACGCGAACGGCAAGAACTGCTTCGTCGCGGGCGTGAACCCGAAGAAGGCTGGCGAGTCGATCTTCAACATTCCAATCTACGGCTCGGTCAAGGAAGCCGCGCAGCAAACCGGCGCCACCGTGTCGGTGATCTACGTGCCGCCGGCCGGCGCTGCCGCCGCCATCTGGGAAGCCGTCGAAGCCGACCTGGACCTGGCCATCTGCATCACCGAAGGCATTCCGGTTCGCGACATGCTCGAAGTGCGCAACAAGATGAAGGCCAAGGAAGCCAAGGGCGGCAAGAAGACGCTGCTGCTGGGCCCCAACTGCCCCGGCCTGATCACGCCCGACGAGATCAAGATCGGCATCATGCCCGGCCACATCCACCGCAAGGGCCGCATCGGCGTGGTGTCCCGCTCGGGCACGCTCACGTACGAAGCCGTGGCGCAGCTCACCGAAATCGGCCTGGGCCAGTCCAGCGCCGTGGGCATCGGCGGCGACCCGATCAACGGCCTGAAGCACATCGACGTGATGAAGGCCTTCAACGATGATCCGGACACCGACGCCGTGATCATGATCGGCGAGATCGGCGGCCCCGACGAGGCCGACGCCGCCCGCTGGTGCAAGGACAACATGAAGAAGCCGATCGTGGGCTTCATCGCCGGCGTCACGGCGCCTCCCGGCAAGCGCATGGGCCACGCCGGCGCGCTGATCTCCGGCGGTGCCGACACGGCCGAAGCCAAGCTGGCGATCATGGAAGAATGCGGGTTCACCATCACCCGCAACTTCTCCGAGTTGGGCAAACTCCTGAAGTCGCGCCTGTAATATCAGGCCCGGCCTCCCGCCTCGAAAAGCGCTCGCACTGAAAGGTCCGGGCGCTTTTTCAATGTGAGTACAAACATAACAACTCAACGGACCACCGTGCAGCAGCCTTGGGACTTCGTCGCGCTTTCCGATGCCGGGCGCGTTCGCGCCAACAACGAGGATGCGGTCGCATTCGATGCGCCCCTGGGGCTTGCGCTTCTGGCCGACGGCATGGGCGGCTACAACGGCGGCGAAGTGGCCAGCGGCATGGCCATCGCGCTGCTGCAGGCCAGCATCGGCCGCTGGCTGGCGCATGCCGGCCCGCAGGCCAACAGCCGCGGCGTGCGGCGTGCCATGCAGGCGGGTGTGGACGAGGCCAACCTGGCCATCTTCGAGGCCGGCGAGGCCAATGTGCAGCTCCAGGGCATGGGCACGACGCTGGTGCTGGCCGTCTTCGGGCCGCAGAAGGTCGTGGTCGGGCACATCGGCGATTCGCGCTGCTACCGGCTGCGCGGGCAGACGCTGGAGCTGCTCACCCACGACCATTCGCTGCTGCAGGAGCAGATCGACGCCGGAGTGCTGACGCCCGAGCAGGCCCTTCGCTCGCCCATTCGCAACCTGGTCACGCGCGCCGTGGGCATCGAGCGCCAGGTCTTGCTCGAAATGCACGAGTTCGACGCCGAACCGGGCGACTTGTACCTGCTGTGCTCCGACGGCCTGAGCGAGATGGTCTCGGACGAGGACCTTTTCACAGTTTTGTTACAAGATATAGAACTTTCTCAAAAAGCAACACTTTTGGTTGCAATTGCCAATGACAATGGCGGCAAGGACAACATTTCTGTTGTTCTTGCGCAAGCCGCTGGTGTTTCAGCGTCCGGCGCTGTGGAAGAACGGGTTTAATCGGTTTCCTGCGCCTTTTTTTGTCGCCTGGAAACAACAACAACAACTGTCTCGTGGAGTGAGGAGCGGGTCCATGCCTAAATTGATCGTCTCGATTGATGGAGTCGTCATCAAGGAAGTGACGCTCGCCAAGGACCGCACTACCCTGGGTCGGCGGCCCTACAACGACATCGTCATCGACAATCTGGCCGTCAGCGGCGAGCATGCCGTGCTGCACATGATCGGCGGCGATGTCTATATCGAAGACCTGCACAGCACCAACGGAACCTACGTCAACGCCACCGCCGTCAAGAAGCAGGCGTTGGAGCACCACGACCTCATCGAGGTCGGCAAGTACAAGATCCGCTACCTGGCTCGCGGCACGTCCAGCGAGCCGGTCGATTCGTCCTATGCCGGCGAACCCCAGGCCACCCCTTCGGGCAACGTGCCCCTTTCCGTTGCGCCGACAGCGCAAATGCCGCTGGCGGGCGCAAGCGGCGCCGCGGTGCTGCGCGTGCTGTCCGGCGCCGGTGCGGGCCGCGAAGTCTCCTTGCAGAAGGTGGTCACCACCATCGGCAAGCCGGGCGTGGCCGTTGCCGCCGTCACGCGCCGGCTGCAGGGCTACGTGGTGGCGCCGGTCGACGGCGACACGCTGCTCAACGGCGAACCCCTTGGCCGCGAAGCCGTGGCCCTGCAAGACGGCGACACGCTCGAGCTGGGCGGCACGCGCATGCAGTTCGTCTTCGCCTGACCGAAAGGCCCAATGTCGGCCGTGCTGAGGCATTGGCCGCGCATCCTCATCACCCTGCTTCCGGTGGTGCTGATGCTGGTGCACGTGGGCGGCACGCCGCGCCGCCCCGTTCTCGACGGACTGGACCTCTTCATTGCCGACTGGCGGCTGCGGCTGACCTTGCCGGGTCGGCTCGACCCGCGCATCGTGATCGTCGACATCGACGACGCCAGCCTGCAGGCCGTGGGCCAGTGGCCATGGGGCCGTGACAAGCTCGCAACCCTGACCACCGAACTGATGGTGCGGCAGAAGGCCGCCGTGCTCGGCTTCGACATGGTCTTCCCCGAAGCGGACCGCAGTTCGGGCCTGGCCACGCTGCGCGAACTGGCCCAAGGCCCGCTGAGCGACAATGCCGCGTTGCAGTCGCAGCTCGACAAGCTGGCCCCGACGCTCGACCACGACGGCGCCTTTGCCCGCGCCATGCAGGGCCATCGCGTTGCCTTGGGCTTCTACCTGACGCAAGGCGACATGCCCCTGATGCGCGGGCTTCTTCCGAAGCCGGTCCTGCCCGCAACTGCACTGCCGGCCGGCCTGGGCATCTACGCGACGAACTGGGACGGCTACGGCAGCAACATCGCGCCGCTGGCCAAGGCGGCGAAGTCGGCCGGATTCATCAACGCGGTCATCAGCTCGCGCAGCGACGGCCTGCTGCGCGCCGCGCCGCTGCTCGGCTACTACGGCGGCACGCATGGCGAGAACGGCTACTACGAGTCGCTGGGCCTGGCCGTGTATCGCCTGGCGGCGGGCGTGGACAGCATCGTGCCGGTGCTGGTGCCGCCCAGCAACGCCAGCACGCCGCCGGTCGTGCAGGCGCTGCAACTGGGCCAGGGCGCCAATGCGCTGCGCGTGCCGATGTCCAGCCGAACGAGCATGCTGGTCCCCTTCCTCGGGCCCGGTGGGCCGCTGGGCGGCAGCTTTCTCTACATCTCCGCGCAAGAGATCCTCAGTGGCGAGCTGCCGCCCGGCGAGCTGCAGGGAAAGATCGTGCTTGTGGGCACCACCGCCCCTGGCCTGCAAGACCTGCGCGCCACGCCGGTCGGCGCGACCTTTCCCGGCGTGGAGGTGCATGCCAATGTGATCTCGGCGCTGCTCGACAAGCGCTTCATCGCGCTGCCCGACTACGCGCCGGGCTACGAATTTGCCATGCTGGTGCTCGTGGGCCTGGTGCTGGCGGTCGGGCTGTCGCTGATGCCGGTGGCGCAAGGCGGCCTGCTCTTCCTGGCGGTGCTGGGCGCGGTCGTGGGGCTCAACACCTGGCTGTTCAAGATCCACGGCCTGGTGCTGCCGATGGCGTCCACGCTGGTCACCATGGTTCTGGCGCTGGTCACCAACATGGGCTGGGGCTACTTCGTCGAGGCCCGCAAGCGGCGCAGCCTGGCCGAGCTGTTCGGCACCTACGTGCCGCCCCAGCTGGTCGAGAAGATGATGGAGCAGCCCGAGCGCTACAGCATGCGCGCCGAAAGCAAGGAGCTGACGGCGCTTTTCTGCGACATGCGCGGCTTTACCCGGCTGTCGGAAAACCTCGCCCCGGTCGAGCTGCAGGCCTTTCTCAACCGCATTTTCAGCCGCCTTTCCGAAATCATCAGCCGCCACGGCGGCACGGTGGACAAATACATGGGCGACAGCGTCATGGCCTTCTGGGGGGCGCCGGTCGACAACCCCTTGCACGCCACCCTGGCGGTGCGCGCGGCCATCGAAATGGCCAAGGCGGTAGAGGAACTCAGCGCGGACAACCGCGCCACCGGGCTGCCCGAAGTGAGCGTTGGCATCGGCCTGAACACAGGCCTGATGAGCGTCGGCGACATGGGATCGGCCGTGCGCCGCAGCTACACCGTGATCGGCGACGCCGTGAACCTGGCGGCACGGCTGGAAAGCCTCAGCGGCGCCTACGGAGTTTCGGTGGTTGCTTCCGAGTCCACCGCCCGGGCCGTGCCGAACTATGCCTGGCAGGAACTGGACCGGGTCCGGGTCAAGGGGCGAAGCAAGGCCGTGACCGTCTTCACGCCCGTCGCCCTGCGGATGGAGCTGACCCAGGATCTGGCGCAGTCGCTTGCCACGTGGGCCCAAGTGCTCGCCGGCTACCGGGCCCAGCAGCCGGCGCAGGTACAACCTTTGTTGGATACCCTGCTTGCCGAAGATGCCAAAAAAGTCCTTTACCGGCTGTATGCAGAACGATTAGCCTCAATGGCATCGCGCCCCTTCGATCCGGAATGGGACGGCGCGACGCGGTTCGAATCCAAGTAGCAGCCACTTCATCAAAAGCCATCAGAGAAATAGGGCGCAGCCAAATGCAGGTGCGGGTATTGGGGTGCTCTGGCGCCATTGCAAAGGATTGCCGGACGACCTCCTTCCTCATCGACGACGACCTCCTGGTCGACGCCGGCACCGGCGTGGGCGACCTGTCGCTTCGCGAGATGATCGAAATCGACGATGTGGTGCTCACCCACTCGCACCTGGACCACATCGCCGCCCTGCCCCTGATGCTGGACGCCGTGGCCAGCCGCCGCAGCCGGCCCTTGCGCGTGCACGCTCTGCCCGAGACCATTGCGGCGCTGCGCACCCATGTCTTCAACAACATCATCTGGCCCGATTTCGCCGCCATCCCGAGCCGCGATGCGCCGTTTGTCGTGTTTGAGGAAATCGCCATCGGCCAGACCCTGCGCCTGGGCACGCAAAAGCTGAAGAACGTGGAAGTGCTACCGGCCTTCCACACCGTGCCGGCCTGCGGCTATGCCGTGAGCTGCGCCCAGGGCGGCCGCCAATGGGTATTCAGCGGGGATACCGAGCGCAACCAGCACTTCTGGAACCGGGTCAACCAGCTCGACGTGGGTGCACTGGTGATCGAAACGGCGTTCAGCAACCGCGAGCAGGCCTTGGCGCAGCGCAGCCGCCACCTGTCGCCTGCCACGCTGATCGAAGAGCTGGGCCGCATTGGGGCGGACAAGCACTACCCGATCTACATCACGCATACCAAGCCGGCTGAGACGGCGGAGATCATGAGCCAGATTGGCGGCAGCGCGGCCAAGCATGACATCCGCTGGCTGGAGGCGGACGACGTTCTGGTGCTGTAGGGTCGACATTTCTTGGCGCAGTTGACAATTTTTGTCAGCACCGTCGCCGGGCCCATCGCGTGAAATGTCACACACTGTAACTAGAACGTGAACTAAGTCGCGCCGAAAGGGCCCTCAAGAGGCCGAAACCGAGGGTGGCACGGTTGGTGCGGATACAAGTTCGGCTCCGGGGAGGTTCCCGGGCTTGATTTGTCTCTGAACCAAACTGGAGTTAATCCAAATGAACCGTCGTTCCGTCGCACGTTCCGTGCAAAAGGGCTTCACCCTTATCGAACTGATGATCGTTGTGGCGATCATTGGTATCTTGGCTGCTGTGGCTCTGCCGGCTTATCAGGACTACACGGTCCGTGCACGTGTTACCGAGGGCCTCGCGCTCGCTAGCTCGGCCAAAACCGCAATTGCGGAAAATGCTGCCAATGCAGCTGTTCTCGACTCGGGTTACACCAAGCCTGGCGTAACCAAGGCAGTGAAGGACATCACTATCAGCCAGACGACTGGCGAGATTACGATCACCTTTGACAAGAACGCCGTCCCTGGCACCGCCGATCCGACCCTGATCCTGTCGCCGCGCGATGGCGGTAACGCTAGCACTACTGGTCTGACTGGAACTGCGACGGGCTCGACCGTCCCCACTTCCGGTTCTATTGCCTGGAACTGCAACTCTGTCGGCTCCACCAAGCAAGGCACCAAGGGCTCCATTCTGGACAAGTACGTTCCTGCTGAATGCCGTAGCTAAGTCACTCCATGTGACAACAAAGAGCCGCCCCCGGGCGGCTTTTTCGTTTCTGAAGATGTGGTCTGAATCGGCATAGCGATGCGGCAAACTGCGGGGTCCCGCAAATGCTGGCCAAGCAGCTACCTAGTCTGTTGTGCAATAGATGTATGTGGCATCGCAAATCAAGGCGCTGTGCTGCCGGAAGCCCATGCGATACCCTAAGTCGAGTTCCCTGATGTAGTGCGGCAGCACAAGAAGATCTTCGGGCTTGTGGTAGACCGCAATCGCCAGTTTGGGCCTGTTTCTGCGAATCGTCTGCTCAGATCCCCGCAGCGCTTCCATTTCACTGCCTTCGACTTCGTATTTGATAAACGTCGCATCTTGTGCGGTGGCTTCATCGATAGCGACAACTGAAACAGTCTCGATTGCCAGCCCAGACACGGATGCCGGTGCGTCGGGTCTCATGCCCGAAGCGAGCAGATGCGCCGAAAGTGGAGAGGAGGTCGTGCCTGCTTCCTGATAGTCGATGTTGTAGCTGAAAGAGAGATTGTCTGCGTGGCTCCAGACACCCTTCTGGGACAGGGTTACGGCAGAGCGAAGCTGTTTCACGTAGGAGTCCTGCAAGCGCCGCAGACGCTCTCGAATCGCTACGTTGTTCGCCGCCGATGGTTCAAACGAGTAGATGTGTTTGAACCTCCCGCCTACGGCTTCGAGAAACGCTTCAATTGAATCGCCGGTGAATGCGCCTGCATCAATATAGACCTCGTTCTCCGTGAAGCTGAGAAAAGCTTGATCGAAGAGGTAGGCATTGAATCCGCTGGTTCCGTGGCCGACCGCAATGGCTTCCAAGTACTTCGGATTCCAAGTCAACCTGTAAAGCACGGTCGAGAGATGGCTGATCCTTGAATACGTGTCCCCGTAGAGTTCACTGGTCCTAATGAGGGCATCGACGTTGCGCAGCGCGAAGTCGAAGAAGCGATAGCCATAGTGGAAAAAGCGACCGTCTGCTTGATCCTTGAATGGAGTGGATTGGATCAACGTTGCAAACTGAAGCGGCGTAAGGAAACGCAAACGGTGCTGCAGGCATACGCGCAAAAAATGATGCGTTGCCCGCTGTGTGGCAACAAGCAAGCACGAGATCAAGCGGTTGTCGCTGCGCGCCATCTCAATCCACCGCTGAGTGCTGATGACGGGAACATTGAACAAGGTGGGAGATTGCTTGCGCAACTCGTCATCGACGATTGCCACAAGTTGACCCAACTGCGCAAGGACTCGAATCTCCTGGCGGCACACCGAGCCACAGACGACGAAGCGGTTTTCTGGGAAGAACTGACTTGGCTCGCGATCCAGCCATGTTGGCAGCAGCGCGTTTCGATCACGCAGCAGTGGGTCCGCAACTTGCCGAATCTTGGCAGTAAGAGATGCCTCGGTTTCAAATAGGTCGGCGGTTATCCATTCATTCATATGGTCTTTCAAGGCAGGCCGGGCTTCATCGTTCTAGTCAAAGCAGTTCCAGACCTTGGTCGAGCGAAGTGCCGGCGTGGATCACCCGGCGCTTGCCATCAGCGGTCGACTGCAAACTTCGAATAGGCCCGATGAAAGTGGCTTACTCGATCCTCAATGCCAACGCCCAATACGGGTGAGCGCGTGGCCTGTTTCAGTCCGGCCTGCACCTTTCTGCAGATGCCGGCATCCTCGTCGAACACTTTGCGAGTGAACGCGTGCCCGTCGGCGTGGATATGCTCGATCATCTTGGCGCCAGCAGCGGTGCCGTTGCAAAGCTCCACGCCTACGGTACGGGAGTGCACTGTGGTGCAATCGACTTGAGTGGGTTCGAAGCGTTGCACATGAAAGCTGTACCCCATGAATGACGTAATTGTTAGATTGGGGAAGATGTGGCGGTGCGTGTAGTGTTCGAAGCGCCACGGCCATTGCCCGATCTTGGATTCCATACGCGCAAATCGCTGGATCCAGTCGGCATCGGCCGCGTGCTCAAGATGACTGTGGAGTTCGTCAGGAAAGTAGAACTGTGGCGCAACCTCTGCGCGATCCATTCCGTCAATCTGCATGAAACTGCCAGCGTGGACCGCAGGCACGTGATAGCCCTCAAGCGAGTTCTCAATCAAGACTTTCCAGTTGGCCTGAACGTCCTTGCGGAATTCGTCCAGAACCCTTGTCATTCCCTGGCTGGTTTTGAGCAGAAAGCCGAATTGGCTCCCCAGATATTCGCTTAGCGCAGGCCCTTCGGATGACAGCCGAACGAAGACAAACTCTCCGGCGCTTTCGCACGCAAATTCTGTGAGTCGAAATTGCTGGGGCGCTTCGATGACCTGTG
Source organism: Pseudomonadota bacterium (assembly GCA_018241905.1). Taxonomy (GTDB): domain Bacteria; phylum Pseudomonadota; class Gammaproteobacteria; order Burkholderiales; family Burkholderiaceae_C; genus Variovorax. The sequence continues at coordinate 15,910 of JAFECZ010000015.1, read as the reverse complement.
CAAATGCGTGCTTCTGTGGAATACCCACAGGAACGCCATCACGGTCGTACACCCACCCGTGGTAGGGACAGCGCAGCGGTCCTGAGTTTGTACCGCCGGGTTCGCAAAGCTGCGCCTGCCGGTGCGAACAAACGTTCAGATACGCACGCGGTTTTCCATCCTTTCCGCCTTGCAGCACTACGCTCTTGTCACCGATGACACAGCAGACGTGCTTCCCATCCGCCAATTCCAAATTCAAGCAGGCAAAGATCCAGCACTGATGGAAGATGGCCGTCCGTTCCTGATCTTCAAAGTGCGCTTTGGATCGATACCAGTCCGGCAGCACGGGGGACAATGTCATTTTGTATCTGGCGCTGTTACCTGAAAGAGAAGCGACGTGCAGGGTTGCCCAGAACAGTAATGCCCGCAGGAATTCGGCCCATCACCACGCTGCCAGGGCCGACTATTGCGCCTTGCCCAATGACCGCGCGACTAGTAATGACGCAGTTGGGGTGAATGGTCACGAAGTCTCCGATGACGGCGCCACCGGCAATGGTGCAATGGCTATTGATCTGGCACCACTTGCCGATGCGTGCGTCATGCCCGATGACCGTGTACTCCTGGATGCACGTGAATTCATCAACATGCGTGTCCACTGAGATGCCAACGTTGGGCGCAACAATGCAGCCTCGTTCGAGCTTGGCATGGCGGCTTATGTTCGCTCTCGGGTGTACGACAGTAGCGAAGTCCACCTCATGTATGTCACGCAGATTGACTGTGTACTTGAAGCGAAGGTACGGGTCGCCGAGCGCAGCCATGAAGACTTCATCGGATTGCGGTTGCCATGTCAGCGGGTCGCCTACGACACCGACGCTGCGCGGGGTTGAATCAAGTACGTGCGTTCGGCTGTCCAGAAATCCTTTGACCTCAAATAGAGGATTGTCATCTTCGATGTAGCCGAGTACCTCGCGTCCAAACCCGCCGGCGCCGACGATCAATAGATGGCGGCGGGTGTCTGGCATGGCTTCAACCAATTGTTAGACCGCCGTCCATGACAATGGTGGTGCCGGTGACCCACCGGCTAGCGCCGGAAAGCAGAAACACTGCGGCATTTGCAATGTCATCCGGTTTGCCAAACCCGAGGGGATAGGCCTTGCGCTCTTCGTCCATGGAACCGACCATGGTCGCGGTTGCATCGAGCAGCGGAGTTTCGACCAGCGCCGGGGAAAGGCAGTTGGCACGTATGCGCCGCTTGACGACCTCCATTGCAAGGCAGCGAGTCATGGCGATCAGGGCCGCCTTTGTTCCCGAGTAGGCTGCTACGCCTGCAACGCCAATGTGTGCCGCGATCGAGGCGATGAAAACGATGGACCCATCTGGAGCGATCAGGCTTCGCTTGAGCAGGCCTTGGGTGAGCATCATCGGCGCATCGACATTGATCGCCTGTACTTCACGCAAGTGCTGCTCGGTCAGCATCCGAACGGGGCTGAGACGCGATATGCCGGCGCTATGCACGACGCCGTTCACTGGACCACCAAGCGCATCAACGACGACGTCACGGTCCGCTGCCTGGGTCAGGTCCGCGCGGATAGTGCGGTGTGGCTTGGAAGAGATTTCGGCAAGCGTTTCCTGTGTTTTGGCCAAGCGTGCTTCGTCGCGCCCAACTCCGACGACCTCGGCTCCCATGTGCGCGCACGTCAAGGCGATCGCATGCCCGAGGCCAGAGGTTGCCCCAGTGACAAGGATGCGCCGTTCGGCAAGAGAAAACGGGTTGCTGAATTCCACGGTGCCGCGCTCACGCTTCGATCAGAGGCGGAAACTTTGCATTCTCGATATCGAGAATGCAGATGCCCCACGATAGTCCTATGCCAAAGCCGCTCAAAAGTACCTTGTGGCGCCTTTGCGCCAAGGCTTCATTCAAGCGAACGGTCATAGTGACAGGCAGCGAAGCGCCGCTCGTGTTGCCGAAATCCTGAAGAGTAGAAGGCACCTTTTCTGCCGTCAGTCCCAATTTTTTGCGGATGGTTTCGTTGATCATCCGATTGGCCTGGTGAAACACGAAGTAGTCTATAGATTCTTTCTCAAGACCAGCATATTCCAAGGCGCGAGTGACGGCAGGCGGTACCCGTTGAGTCGAGAAGCTCAACACTGCGGGGCCATCCAGGATCAGTTCGTCGGGCCAATGCAAGCCCCCATCTTCGTCTTTGGTTGGAATGGTGTGGTGGAACGCGTACGGCTCCCGGTGCCCTCCAACAGGCTTGATGATGGCCTTGTAGCCACTCCCGTCGCTATTTAAGTCGAAGTACATGGGCGTGGCGTTGGCATCGAATTCCAATGCCGTCACCGTCCCAGCGTCGGAGAAGAGCGGATCGTTCGGGCTGGCCGATCTATCGCCTACCAGCAGCAACCCCTTCTTGATGGCGCCGGCGGAAATCATGCTGCCCATCATGTGAATTCCAAACGGATATGCGGAACAGCCCAAGTTGATGTCGTACGCAATAGTGGCATGCGACAAGCCCAGACGATCTTGCAAGATGATGGCCGTGGACGGAATGGGATAGTCGGGCGACTGGGTCACAACGATCAGAGCGTCGATCTCCTCCTTCTTCCACTCCAACTCCTTCAGCAGCCGTTCGGTCGCGTCGAAGACAAGGTCCGAGAAGCATTGCCAGGGCGGGCAGATGCGCCGCTGCTGAATGCCGATGTTGCGCACGAGACGCTCACGCTCCGAGCGAAGGCTGGGCGGGCAGTCTTCGAGATTCGACAGCACCCGCTTGGGTACGCAGGTCGCCATGCCGGCGAAGCGAACATTGTGGAGCGTGGAAAGTCCCATGGCGTTATCCCAGCAACTTGTACAGGTCAGTCAGGGTGATGCAGTTCTTCAGGTCGTCGCCCACGATCGTCTTGCCGTATTCGACATCGAACATCACGATGACGCCCAATGCCGCGAGGGAGTCCCACTCGGGCAGGTCGCGCAGTTCCGTTTCCGGCGTGACTTCCACGGGATCCTGAAAGTCGACCGCCACCAAGAAGCTGTCAATGAATTGCTCAATGCTGGGCATGGTGATTTCGGTGGTCATGGCTGAGCTGTTGTTGATAAGTAAGTGAAGTGGGCTATCAAGCCCCACGAACAATGTTAACTATGCGCGTAACGTCTGCTAACGAAAGCGCAGAATAAATCGGCAGACACAGCACTTTGTTGGCAGCGGCGTTGGCTTGCGGCAAATTCTCGGCTTGCGCTGACGCCATGTGCCTGTACATCGGGAAGTTGGCGATCAAGGGATAGAAGTAGCGACGGGAAAATACTCCATGGCTCCGCAGCTTCTCGTACAGGGCATCGCGGCTAATGGAAAAGTTCTCTTCCACCAGAATTGGGAAGTACGAGTGGTTGGCCTCCAACTCGTCAGCGCTTTTCAGCAGCCGGATTCCCGGCGTGCCTTCCAAAGCTTCACGATAGGCTGCGTCAACGTGGCGTCGCCGCGCCAGCGAGGCGCGGATGTGCTGTAACTGAAGCAATCCGAAGGCAGCGTTCACCTCGCTCATCTTGCCGTTGATCCCGGCTTCGACCACCGTGGTTTCGTCGACGAAGCCGAAATTCTTCAGGTGGTCGACATGCCGCTTGGTTTCCGCATTCGGGCAGACGATGGCGCCGCCTTCAAAGGTGTGAAACACCTTGGTCGCATGAAAGCTCACCACCGACAGATCACCGTGCCGAAGCACGCTGCCACCTGCGTCGCGCACGCCAAAGGCATGGGCGGCGTCGTAGATCACCTTGAGTCCGTGCTTGTCGGCAATGGCCCGGATGGCATCAACGTCGCAACGATACCCGTAGCAGTGCACAGCGAGGATGGCGGATGTGCGGGGCGTGATGGCGGCTTCGATCTTGCTGGGGTCGAGCGTGAGCGTCGCCGGATCGATATCGACAAAGACGGGTTCGATCCGATTCCACAGCAGAGAATGGGCGCTGGCCACGAAGGAGTAGGGCGTTGTGATGACCTCACCGGTCACGCCCAGCGCCTGCAGCGCCGTAACCAGCCCCAGCGTTCCGTTGGAGCAAAGCGATAGGTGCTTGACCCCCAAGTGGTCGCACAGTGCCTGCTCGAACTGTTGGTGGAATGGTCCGCCGTTGGTAAGGATCTTGTTGCCCCAGATCTCCCGCAAATAGGGGAGGAATTCCTCCAGCGGCGGAAGATCGGGTTGCGCAACATAGATCGGCTGGGTCATGCGGCTGGTCCGTCCAATGCTGGCGTTGTGCGAGCGCAGTATTCATTCCAGCAAGCCTCCAGAGCGGCCTCTTGCCATGCCGTCACGTCGACTGCAAGTTGTGTCAGAACGGCGCTGAACTGGTCGCGCAACGAGGCCCGCACCTTGCTAAGTTCGTTCTGGTGTCCATAGAAGTAGACGGCCTGTGCCACGTACTGCTCTTTGGTGGTCGCGCAGAACTGGTGCAGGTTCAGGCCGCGCATCAGGCCGGCACCCACCTTCGACAAGGCGGTATCGCCGTCGAGAGTGATCGGCGGTACGCCCATCCAAAGTGAATGGAAGGATGTGGTTCCGCCGTTGTATGGGAACGTGTCCAGCGCAAGGTCAATTTCGTGGTGCAGCCGCAGGTAGTCGGCCAGGCCGACCTTGGGCTTGAATAGCAGTTGATCTGCGCTTGCTCCATTCCGAAGAAATTCCTCGGATAGCCGCTCGATCAATGGGGGCGTGGCGTTGCCAAGCATCAACCGTGCGTCAGGACATTGCACCAGGATCTTTGCCCAAACGGAAATGGCGTCGTCAGTGATCTTGGTTGGGTTGTTCAGGCAGCCGAATGTGAACGGTTTCCCAGAGTGGGCCGGCAATTCGTTCACTAGTGGACTCTCGGGCGACGGGCTGAATGTACCGCTGGCAGGCAAGCGAAGCAGCTTCTCGGAGTGATATTGCTCGGTAGTTCCCGTCGGGTCCAACGACTCTTCCGTAATCCGGTAGTCCATGGCGCGCAGGCCCGTGGTGGCTTGGTAGCCAAGCCAGGTCATTTGCACCGGGGCCGGCTTGCGGGCAAAAGTGAGCAGCCGGTTGTGTCCGGTATGGCCGGAAAGGTCGATCAGGACATCGATCCCGTCGCTGCGGATGCGCGCCGCCAGATCGGCATCTGACACCCCATGGCACGGGGTCCATTGGTCCGCGAGCTTTGCGATCCGCAGCGTGACTTCGTCGGCCACGGGGTGCGAGTAGTAGCAGAAGATCTCGAACCTGGATTTGTCGTGATGGGTGAGGATCGGTTCGATGAAGTTGGCCAGCGAGTGATTCCTGAAGTCCCCGGAGACATAGCCCACACGCAGCTTGCGCTCTGGGTAAGAAGCATCTCGGCTGTAGCGGCCCCATTCACCCATCAATGGCGATTCGAAGCGTTCCGAAAACTCCTGGGCGACGCGGAACTTCTCTTCCTTCGACAGCCTTGTCCCATATTGCACGCAAAGAAGGTAGTTGCTGAAGATGCCGGCGTCTTCGGGTGCCAGCGCGATGGCCTTCTTCAGCACATCGGCTGCCGCATCCTGGCCACCCGTTTGCATGAGCGCGGTGGCGTAGCTCGAAAGCAGGTGAGGCGACTCGGGGCTGAGGGCCACCGCTTCTCCATAGACCGCCGCGGCGCCAGCGTAGTCAGCGCGTTCGGCCAGGAGATTTCCCAGGTAGAACTTGAAGTCGCCATTTCCTGGAAAGCGTTGGATGCCTTCTTCGATCAACGCACGGGCCTTCTCCGGCTGCCCCTGGTTGAAGAGCAGGAGGCAGTATTCGCAATAGAGCGGCTCAAGCTCCGGAGCAAGGGCGTGAGTCCTGCTCCATGCCTGCAAGGCCGCCTCGGGTGCGCCCATGCGCAAATGTGCTTGGCCGAGCATGAAGTAGCCATCGCTGTTTCGAGGCTCTCGCGCTACTGCGTTGCCTAGCGCGGCAATGGATTCGGAGAGGCGACCGAGTTGCAAGAGCGCATAGCCCAGCCCGATGTAACCCGATGCTCTGTCAGGTTCCTGCGCGACGGACCTTGCATAGTGCGTCGCGGCTTCGTCGTAGTCTTCGGCCTGCACAGCTGCATTGCCGAGGCGGAAATGGTCTGGTCTTGGCGTTACCGTTGGTTGGGCCGGTGCGTTGTGCACCTGCACCTTGCTCTCGGCTGCTCGCCCAAAGCCCAGGGCATTTCTTAGCGCCTTGAGCATGCTAGCCGCACTTCAGCAAGAGCCAGGTTGTAAGCCGCTCTGCGTCCTCTTGCTCAAAGCCGTTGTCGAGCAGAGCGAATTTGAACGTGCTGCCCAATTGCGCCTTGGAGTAGATGTTCAAGCGGTTCTTGACCTTGAACTCCGCGATCCGCTTCTCAATGGTGCTGAGGGTCGCCTCAAAGCGCTTTTCGCCCTTGCGTGCGGACTTGGCGCGGGCTTGCTTTTGCTGCTCCTCCGCGTTGCGCTGAATGAGCAGCGTGGCCATCTGCGAGCCGAATTCCTTGGCCGCGGAGGCGCCGAACCATTTGTTGAACATGATCAGGACGACTGGTGGGAGCGACGATGAGCGACGAAGACCGGGGAAGAGTCCCGGGGCGTTGTCAACAAGTGTAAACGGACACTTCGCTGTCATTCGGCGCGAAAGAGCGCGGCTCACGGAGTTTCTCGTTTTTCCAACATCGAATTGCTAGTCAATGAGAAGGCGCGCAAGCCTATCCCTGTGGCACGTTGTTGAACTGGACTTCGACACGCACCCTTGACCGAACAGTCTTCCCGCCGATTCTGCCCGGCGTGTACCTTGCAGAAAGGAATGCCTCTCGTGCCGCCTGCTCATACTCTTGCGGCAATACCGGCTCTTCGCCGACTACCGCCTGTACGCGGCCGTCGCCGTCGATGTAGAGAGCAAGCACTCCTTTGCGAATCCCGACGACGACTGGCGCTTGAGGGGACGAGGGCTCGCCGATGACTACAGGGGCTAGCAGCGTCGGCGGCTCGGTCAGCAACGGCCTGGGCACGTAACCTTCGAGATCGCCATGGAGCGCGGCCTCTCGGTGCGGATTTAGCGCATTAGCCGGCATCGAAACCGCGGCCGAAGCCGCAAGGGGCTGCGATGGAGCTGGCGCCTGGCGCCCGGGCGGCGGGGATTGCGCAGCGGCTTCCCCGAATATCACTTGCGGAGGTTCAGCGGGGCGCGTGGCCACGGCAGGAGGTGTCTCAGGCACGCTAGGCGCCAAGACGATTCGCGCGTGCGTCACGCTCGCACCCCACCCGCACCACCACTCATTTCCTTCACCGGCCGCAACCACGCCCCCAGCAAAAGCGCGTGCACCCCAACCGAAATCGCCACGCACAAGCCGAACGCCGCCCCAGCGCCCGGCACCCATCCACCTACTCCGTCAGCTCGCGCCACGACGTTCTCTGCGGCGTGATCGGGGAGCTCGATCCTGCCGGCGTATCGTTCAGCGACGTCTTGCCGCTGCTGAGCTGGCGCAGCAGCCGCAGCTTGCCGTCCGCCATTCTCACGAAGCTCTGTCCCACGATCACCGAGTTCTCGCTGATCATGGTGCCCGCCACGTTCTGCAGCGCACCGCCGTTCTCTGTGCTGAGGAAGTAGTTCCACGAGCTGCCGCCCGAGCTGCAGGCGTCGCCATTGGGAATGGACGTGGCCATGGCGAGCACGCCGCCCTGCATGGCGAGGTCGGTGCTCAGGCGCTCGCCGCTGTGCAGCAGGTCCATCCACCAGCCGTTGTTGGTCTCCCAGTTCACGGGCAGGTTGCTCACAGTGACCGTATCGCTGGTGGAGCCAGGCGAGAAGGTCTGGTGCACCAGCGTGTCGTTCTTGCGCACGTCGCCCAGGCCGGTGTCGGACAGCGAGTCCTTGACGGCATAGAGGCTTTGCGTGGTGGTGTCGCTGATGTCCGACGAGCCCAGGTAGCGCCCGGTTCCCACGACGATGACGGCCTTGCCCGATACCTTGGTCAGCCGCGGCCGCGTGGTAACCGGCTGCGGCTTGGTGCTGTCGAGCACGAACTGCGCAAGCAGCAGCGCGGAGTTCTTCGGCGCAAGCAGCCCGTCGATGTCGAAGCGCCACAGGTTGCCCAGCAGGTCGGCGCCATAGAAGCGCGTGGAGGTGTTGTCGCTGTCCTGCTCGATCCAGCCGTTGATCTTGGCCAGGCCCGATGGGTTGTCGGTGCTGCCGGCCGTGGTCACCACGTCGGTGTGCGAGCGGGCGCCGGTGTTGGCGTTCAGCACAAACAGCCGGCCCTTGCCGTCGCCAGGGCTGTAGTTGTTGTAGCCCGAGGCAAACACCACGACCCAGCTGCCGTCGGCCCGCTTGGTGATCACGGGGTTGCCGAAGCTCAGGCCCAGGTTGTCGTCGCTGAACTCCCACAGTGGCACCGGGTTCTGCGGGTCGGTGATGTCCAGCGCGTAGTAGCTGCGACCGCCGTTGCCCAGGCCGCCGATCAGGATGGTCTTCCACGCGCCGCCAACGTAGATGTCGCCCACCACCGGCGCACCGTCCACGAAGTAGCGGTGCTTGCTTGCATAGTCGGAGTCGGCAAGCCGATACATGTTGCTCATCACGGCCGTCGGCACGTACGCCCACAGCTCGGTGCCGCCATCGTTGGTGCCGCCGTTGGTGCCATCGTCGGCCGAGATGGCGTGCAGCATGCCGTCGTTGGCCGCCACGTAGAGCATCGGCTTGCGCGTGGCCTTGTTCTGCACGAAATCGATGTAGCCGGCATCGCTGTAGCTGAAGTTGGGCTTGCTCACGAAGCGCGGCGCGCCGTTGATGATGTCGCCGAGCAGCCCGGTTCGCGCCCGGTACAGCGCACGAGAGGTATTGAGCGTGGTGTTGGCGCTCTCGTACGTGCGGTCCCCGCGCAGGTAGTTGACCAGCCGGGCGCCGTCGTCGGCCGCGGTCTTGTCGGTGGTTGTCAAACCGCCGGTGCATTGCGTGACCGCGCGTGCGGTGTTGCTGCACAGTCCGGTGAAGTAGTCGCCGTAGCCGTCGGCGTTCAGGTTGTCCCAGACAAAGGTGCGGAGGGTGCCGGTGCCGGGCTGGCGGTAGTAGATTTTTCGTGCGGACTGGGCCGTGGCGGTGAGCTTGGCCTGTGCCGACCAGACCGCCGTGGTGCCGATGGTCCCGGTGTCGCCGTTGAGCTGGAAGGCTTGCAGGTCCCCGGTCCACGAGCCCGTCGTGTAGCTGGCGCTGTAGACCTGGTTCTTGTCGCCCGCAACCAGCTCCAGCGTGCTGGTGGTCGCGGCCGCGGACGAGCCGGTGACGTCCGTGATGGCGCTCACCACGCCGGTGATGGCGTCTGCCAGCTGGCTGGCGTTCAAGGCGGAGTAGTACTGGCCGCGCCCGTTCACGGCTGCATGCCACAGGTCGTCGATGTTGCGGGCGTCGCCCGAGCCGCCGGAGATGTCGGTGGTTGGTGCCGGCCAGCTTGCCTTGCCGCTGACGAGGTCCGCATAGGTGCCCGCCGTTTGCGTCAGGTAGTCGCGGCTGTAGGCCAGGGTCCCGCTCACGCCCAGGCCGATCGCGAAGGTGGTCATGTGCTGGTGGGTGTTGGTGTCGCGGCCCGAAGTGGGCACCACGCTGCCGCACACATTCTGGTTCGTGCCCGACGCGTCCGACTGGCATTTGCCGCTCAGGCTGCGCAGGTCGTTCTTGTAGTAGTACTCCGCAACGTCCGCCAAGGTGTCGGACGATCCGCCGACCGAGTTCGTGATGGCGACCACCGCGGAGTACACGGTGCCGCCGGCATTGGCGCCGACCGTCTGCGTGGCATCGGGGGGCACGTAGCTGCCGGCCTGGCAGGTGTGGTTCCTGTCGCTCGGGGCAGAAGGCGCCGGGGTCCAATTGACGTTGTCGGTCGACGTCTGATTCGTCGAGCGCACCGGGTACTGCCTGGAGCTGCATCCATTGCCGCCCGCTGTGCCGACGCGATAGGCGACGCGGCTGTAGCTGATGGTGCTGCTTGTGCCGTCGTACATCGGACGCACTTCGTCGCCGTCCTGATTCCCGACCGTCTTGCCGGCGAGGTCGAGCGGTCCATAGGTGCTGTTGTCCTCGGCCGCGCCGGGGGATCCGCCCTTGTTCCAGTAGCCGTCGGTGGACAGCAGCACGAAGTTGCGCTGGCATGCGTACTGGACCGGGTCCTTCTGAGCGCTGTTGAAGTAGCCGGCGTAGTAGCGCCCGATCTTGGACAACGCCCCGCGCAGCGGCGTGCCGCCGTTGGCCGTGGCGCTGTAGAGCTTGGTGTAGAGCGTGGACCGCTGGTCGCCGGTGAAATCCCCCACTGGCTGGAAGCCGTTGGACGTGGTTGCGTCCGTGCTGCTGTTGATGGTCGAGAAGCCCACGCGATAGCCGCCGTCCAGCGCGGAGAAGGCCCTGCCGACGGCCGTTCGCATCAGCAAGGTGCGGGTGCGGTAGTAGGAGTACCAGTTGGCGTAGTTCTGCCGCAGTTCTGCCGTTTGATTGAGGATGAGCACCTTCTGGAATACGGCGCTGCCCGTCGAGCTCCCGATGTCGCTCATGCACTCCTGGTAGAAGGGCGTGCTCGTATCCACCTTGCCGTCGCTGCCGTAGGTCCAGTTCATGGCGGTTTGGGTCCCGGTGCCGCCGTAGGTGTAGTAGTAGCGTGTGCCGTAGCTCGGGGTGACCGACCAGGTGCTGGTGTTCGTCGTCGGTCCCGATACCGAGCCCTTGTTGCTGGTCGTGGTGGTCGTGCTCGGCCCCGACGACGCGTTGGACGTGATGTTGGCCACCAGGGTCCAGGTGCTTCCGGACCCGGACCACGAAGTGACCGTGCCGGTCAGTGTGTTGGTGGTGGTGTCGGTCTTGGTGGTGTAGGTCGTGTTCTTGCCGGAGGTCGTGGCGGTCACGGTGACTGTCGTGACCGTCTGGGTCAGGGTTAGCGCATTGCCGGCCGTGAACGTGGCCGAGTCGACGTTGCTGGCGCTGAAGCTGAAGGACTTGCTGCCGTTGCCCATGCTCGGCGTATTGGTCGACGTGAGGGTCTGCGTTGCCGTTGCGCCAAGATCGGTGGAGCCGGTCTGGGTGAAGCCGTCGGTCCATGCGGCGCCGAAATTCGAATCGGGGCGCGAGGTGCCGTCGGCGTTCAGCGGCGGCAGGTAGGTGAGGGCCGGATTGAACGCCACCCCGTTGCATTGGGAAGACCAGTAGCCGTACTTCCCGGAGCGGCCGTCTCCGCCGCTTCCCATGATGTCGGGCATGAAGTCCCACGACATGCTGCCCGAGTCGTCCAGCACGAACATCAGGTTGGGCTTGGCCTGCACGTTCGGACTGGTGATCAGCGGCACGTCCGAGATATCGGTCGCCTGCGCAGGCAGCACACCGAACAATGCGGCGAGGGCCAGCGCGCAGGCCACTGCGCTGCCGGCACCGCGAAGCTGCGGGGCGTTCGCGAAGAAGGTCATGTCTTGTTCTTGCATGGTCGACGGCTCGCGGCGCGTTGGCACGCGCCTAGAGTTGAACAATGGTTTCGATGAAGCTGACCGAATTGCGCGACCCCCGCACCTGCACCACGATCCTGTAGAAGGCGCCCGTGGCCGCCAGTTGGGGAATGCGTTCGCCGGCTTCATGGTTGCTTCCGGTCAGGCCGGCGGGCGTGGCGCAGTTGTTGGTCGTGCTGGCGGCCGTTGCCTGCGCGTCCGTCATCGAGCAGAGCCTGAAGATGGTGTAGCGCATCGTGTTGTTGCCGTTCTGCGTTTGGCCGGCGTCCTTGGAGGCCAGGCTGCAGTTGCCGCCTCCGGACGCAGAGGCGTAGGCACAGTTCTTCAGCTTGCTGTCGTCGGGATACCAGTCGATCAACTGCCGGGTCGCGATGCCGGGATACATCTGCCCCGTCACGTCCACCGGCTTGGTCTTGTCCAGCTCGAGCGTGCTGGCGTAGTAGCCCGCCGTGGCCTGGTCCGCACCCAGGCTCGATTGACCCTTGAGCCAGACGAAGGCGGCGCGTACCGCCTGGTCGCCGGAGACCGTGGCGTCCTGCTTGAAGCTCACATTGCCAAGCAGCAGGGAGCCCGTGTCCACCGAGCGCACCAGCGCCAGCGTGGCCAGGCCCAGAACCACCAGGGTGAGCAGGGCAAAGATCAGGGCAACGCCGCGCTCGCGGCGGGAATGACGTGGCATGTGCATGCTCAGCTCGCGGAGTTCCACAGGATGTTGCGCAGCGGGACCGTCGTGTCGTAGACCTTGTAGCGGTAGTGCTTCCAGTCGGACACCTGGTCGACCTTGAGCGCCAGGCACTTGCTCGCGCCATTGCAGTCCACCACGCCCGTCACGGTGCTGGTTGCACCCAGGTCCCACAGCGGGGCGCTTTGCGTCACGGCATCCGATTCGTCGCTGCTGCTCTTCTCGTACTGCGTGCTGCGCGCCACGACCGCGACGCGAATGGTCAGCACCTGCCGCCACTGGGAGTTGTTGAGCGGCGTGGTGTTGTCGTAGGTATCGACCACGCCGTCGCCGTTGGTGTCCTTGCCATACAGCGCCTTCATGTTGACGATCTGGGGAAACAGGTCCGAGGTCGAGGTGGGGGCCGCGGCCGTTCGAGTGCTGATCTGCAGCGACTGGTTGCCGCTGATGGAGAACACTGAGTAGCCCAGGCTGCCCAGGTTGAGCAGGTAGCTGGCCGTCGTGGTGGCCAGGCTGGTGTTGTTGTTCCAGGAGGTTGCGCCGCCTTCGGCGTGGGGAACCCGCAGCGCCCACAGGCCCGTGTTGCTCGGCGAACCCAGGCCGTCGTCGGTGACGCTGAACAGCCGGCATGGCGCGGTGGCGTTCCAGATGCTGGGCACTGCCACCATCACGTCTCCGGCCTGCGCGCCGAGCGAGGACAGCACGGTGAAATGGTCGGTGCTCTGGGCACTCACGACGATCGGAACCGAGAAGCCCGTCTTGCGGCCTTGCATGACCGTCAGCTGGTCGGGCGCCCCGTTGGCCCCGGCGGTGATGAGTACGGGAGCGAGCGTGCCGGCGAAGGCCTCGGTGATCGTCGGCGTGCCGGTCGCGGTGAAGGTTCCCGTGATGGGGCAGCCGAGCGCCTCGGCCTTGGCGGCGATGCCGTAGCCGGCCATCTGCAGTTCGCGCTGCAGCGTATAGAGCGCAAGGCTGCCGTTGACTTGCGCATCGCTGCCCGAACTGATCGTTCGCTTCTTGCCCTCCGACAGGGCCAGCACCTGCGTGATGACCAGCACGGTGAGCATGCCCAGCACGAGGCCCACCATGAGCTCGACCAGGGTGACGCCGCGCGACCATGCACGGCGCGCGGTCGCAAATGCGGGGCGGCGGCTGCGAATCAAGAACGTACGCATGTCAGGACGCGGTCTTGGCGGAAATGTTGCTTTGCGTCTCGTACTGATGGGTGACGCCGCCGGGCAGGGTCCAGCCGAGCTTGATCGAGACGTTTCCGGTGGCTGCATCTACCTTGATCGAGGCCGTGCCTGCGGGGAGCGCTTCCTGCACCTTGCTGCGCCATTCGGTGCAAGGGGTGGCGCTGCAGCTGTCGGTGCCGGTGTACCCGGCCAGATTGCCGATGTTGGCCCACATGCGGCCCATGACGTCGTTGGCGAGGTTGGCGGCCGTGGCGCGCAGGTTGGCCTCGGACTGCTCCTTCGTCAGTGCGGTCTGCATGCCGATGAACCCGAGGATGCCGAGCATGAAGATCAGCAGCGCGACCAGGATCTCGATCATGACGATGCCGCGAGCGCCCGAGCGCATCGGCAGGCGAGGACGGCGTGAAGGGGAGGCTCGCAGCGGCATGGCGTCGGGTCTTTTCAGCACTTGCGGGGGTCGGTGTCGGCAATCGAGGCACGGGGGTCGCACATGCGTACGCTGCCGCCGGAATCGACGATGAGCATCAGGTCGACGTAGTTGACGTCGTCGGCAGGGCCGGTGACCCGCAGCCGGTTGATGGCGGCATCGATGTTGGAAACGCGGCCGAAGCTGTTGAAGGTCACGGTGGTCGCGGAGTCGCCCACCGTTGTCTTGTTGGTGTTGTCGCTCGAATGGCCGGCCGATACGCGCACGCTGCCGCCGGCATCGCCCGCAGCGCGCGATGCCAGGACGCTGCCGCTCTTGCACTTGCCCGCCGGCGAGCTCGTGTTGATCGCCCACGACGCGCCGGAAGCCGACAGGGCGCAGCTGTCGTCCATCGTGCTCGGGCTGGTCAACGACAGCAGGTAGAACGACACGCTCTCGTTGCGGCGCACCGCTTCGAGCCGCGCGGCCTGCAGGCCGCTCTGCAATGCCTCGGCCGTGTTGCGGATGCGCGTGTTGCTCATCCAGGTGCCGATGCTGGGCATGGCCATCATCAGCAGCAAGGCGAGCACCGCCAGCGTGACGGCCATCTCGACAAGGGTGAAACCGCGGGATCGCATGAGGGCTCTCGGCTTGCTCAGCAAGTGCTGCTGCGGCTGAGCCAGCACGGCGCACTGACGGCGGCACCCTTGAAGACGCTGGTGCTGCGATTGCCGTTCTGGTCGATGGCGTACGCATCGCCCGACACCGCGCCTGCAATTCCCGTGGCCTTGATGCTGTAGGACTGCTGGGTGGCCGAGTCGGTCACGGTGCATTCGTACTGGAAGTGCTCGGTGGCGGTGAATCCGTTCCAGGCATTGGCGGTTGCGTCGCTGGCGCAGGTGCTGCCCGCGCCGTACTTGCGGTTGTCCTGGTAGTACTGCTCCATCTTGGAGCGGAAATCGGACAACGAACTGAAGGCTTCGGCCGTCTGGCCGCGCCGCACGTAGTCCCTGTACGAGGGCAGCGCAACGGCGGCAAGGATCGCAATGATCGCGACCACGATCATGACTTCGATCAGCGTGAAACCACCTGCGCGGCGCGCAAGCGTCGATCGGGACGGGCAATTCTTGGACGACATGAGCGGGAGACCTTTCGAGCCGGAAACCACGCGCGCATGGGGTGGTTTCAGTCGACTACGACTGTCACATAATGTGACTGTGAGAGGTCTGCCGCTTGTCGGCCCTCGTCTGACGCTTGTCGGTGCCTGCTGTTCAGGCAGGCAAGATCTGAGAACTAAGGCTCAGTCTGCAACGAAGCTCCCCGACTTCCCCCCGTGCTTCTCCAGCACGCGCACGCCGGTAATCGTCATTGCGCGGTCCACCGCCTTGCACATGTCGTACACGGTCAGCAGGGCCACCTGAACCGCCGTCAGCGCTTCCATCTCGACGCCGGTCGGCCCCACGGTCTCCACCGTGGCCATGCACAGCACCTGCGGCAGCGTTCCGGCTGCCTCGTCGCCCGACTGGGTCGCAAACTCGACCGCCACGCGCGTCAGCGCCAGCGGGTGGCAAAGCGGAATGAGGTCGCTGGTCTTCTTGGCCGCCTGGATGCCGGCGATGCGGGCGATGCCCAGCACGTCGCCCTTCTTGGCGCTGCCCGATTCGATCAGGGCCAGGGTGTCGGGCAGCATTTCGATGCGCCCGGTGGCAATGGCCACGCGGTGGGTGGCGGGCTTGGCGGCAACATCGACCATGTGGGCCTGGCCGCGTTCGTCAAAATGGGTGAGGGAACTCATGGATGCAGGATGGACACGAAAGTTGATCATAAGTGCCGCAGACGCTGTGTCTGCCCTGCGCGATGATTCGCCCATGTCGATGACCCCATCATCCATCTCGTCCCGCTACTTCAGGTCCTTCCTGGCCGCGCTGCTGATCGTGGCGCAAGTACTGCTGCTGCCTTCCATGGCGCGCGCCCAGCTGCCCGGCATGGGCGACGGCGGCGAAATGAGCATCTCGGCCGAGCGGCAGCTGGGCGACCGCATCGGGCGCGAGCTGTATCGCGACAACTCCTATATCGACGACCCGGTGCTGCTGGAATACGTCACCGTCATTTTCAAGAAGCTGCTGGCCGCTGCCCGCACGCGCGGCGAACTCTCTTCCGAGATGGAGGAGCGCTTTGCCTGGCGCGTGGT
>JAFECZ010000159.1 GCA_018241905.1 Pseudomonadota bacterium | reverse complement strand
CCGCCCACGTCGTGCCAGTGCGCGGCCGAGGCCATGTGGCAGTAGAGCTTGCCGTGGCGGAAGTAGGGCTTGACCAGCTTGAAATCGTTGGCGTGCGTGCCGCCGTCGTAGGCGTCGTTGCTGATCCAGATGTCGCCGTCCTGCATGCCGCCGCGCGCGTCCGCCGCCTTGGCCGTGGCGCGCACGGCAAAGGCCATGGCGCCCACGAACACGGGCAGGCCCGACTTGCCCTGCACCAGCGTGTCGCCGCTCACGGCGTCGTACAGGCCGTGGCAGGCGTCGTGCGCCTCGGCAATGATGGGGTTGAAGGCGCTGCGGTAGAGCGTGGCGTCCATCTCGTCGGCCACCTGCTCCAGGCGGCCGCGCAGCACGGCGAGGGTGACGGGGTCGAGTGTGTCGTTCATGGTCAGAGCGTGGGGGTCCATGGTTCAGTCCACCTTGGCGCCGCTGGCCTTGACGACCTTGGCCCACTTGTCGATCTCGCGCCGCACATGGGCGGTGAATTCGGCCTGCGTGGAGCCCACCGGCTCCGCGCCCAGCGCGGCCAGCTTCTCGCGTACGTCGGGCAGCTTCAGGATGCGCTGCACCTCGGCCGAGAGCTTGTCGACCACCGGCTGCGGCGTGCCCTTGGGCGCGAACAGGCCCGACCACGCGTCGGCATAGAAGCCCGGGTAGGTCTCCGCGATGGTGGGCAGGTCGGGCAATGCCGGTGCGCGATGCAGGCTGGTGAGCGCAATGGCGCGCAGCTTGCCGGCCTTCACGTGCGGCAGGGACGAGGGCAGGCCGTCCACCATCATCTGCACCTGGCCCGCGATCAGGTCCGACACGGCCGGCGCGCTGCCCTTGTACGGCACGTGCGTGACGTCGATGCCGGCCGCCGCCTTGAGCATCTCCATGCCAAGGTGCGCCGCGGTGCCGTTGCCCAGCGACGCGTAGTCCAGCTTGCCGGGCTCCTTCTTCGCCAGCGCCACCAGCTCGGCCAGGTTGTTGGCCGGCACCGAGGGATGCACCACCAGCACGTTGGGCACCACCGCCACCTGGCTGATGGCCACGAAGTCGACCAGCGGGTCGTAGGGCATCTTGCTGTAGAGCGAGGTGTTGATGGCGTGCGAGCCGGTCACGCCCATCACCATGGTGTAGCCGTCGGCCGGCGACTTGGCCACGATGTCGGAGCCCACGTTGCCGCCGGCGCCGGGGCGGTTGTCCACCACCACCGGCTGGCCCCAGTGCTCGCCCATCTTCTGCGCCACCAGGCGCGCGGCGGCGTCGGTGGCGCCGCCCGGCGGGAACGGCACCACGATGCGGATGGCCTTGTTCGGAAAGTCGCTGGCAGCCTGGGCGGCGGCCAGCGGCAGGCAACACACGAGCAGCGTGGTCGCGAGATGGCGCAGGAGTTTCATGATGGATGGACCGTGAAGATGAAGGGGAATCAGGCGAGCTGCTGCCACAGGGTGGCCAGCGCGGTATCGGCGGACGCGTCGAGCACGCCGGTGCAGAAATGCGCGGCCTTCGGGACCGCGACGCCGTGCGTCGCCATGCCGCTGGCGTAGTGCATGAACTTGGCAACGAGCGCATCGCGCCCGAGCGGATTGGCGGCGTCGCCGGCGATGGTGCCGACCGTGTCTTCGAGAACGCTGCCGTCGAGCGTGATCGACACCGTGGCACCGCGCTGCCTGCGTTCGGTCAGGCCTGCATCGACTTCGAGCACCACCAGCGATTCGAGCCGGCGCAGTTCCGCATCGTCGAAGCGCGGGGCGGCATACACCGACGGATCGACCTCGCCGAAGCGCAGCATGGCCGCAACGCCGAACGAGAGGCTGAACTGTGCCTGGATCGGCGTGCGCGGCGCACGGTTGCCGCAGTAGACGATGGCCTCCTCGTACACCTTGAGCCCGATGCGCCGGACCTGCGTGGTGTCGTTGCCGCCAAGGTGCGCGCGAAGCGAACGCGCGGCGGCGGCGCCATAGTGCACATGGCGTACCGCCGCAAGGGGCTTGATGTAGGCGTCGCCCAGCAGCGCCACTTCCGCGCCCGGCAGGGCCTGCCCGGCGGGGGCCGCATGCTGCTGCGCATAGTGCGCCAGCGCGCCGGCCGGCGCGTCGATGCCCGCGGCGCTGGCAAAGGCCGCCTGCAGGCCCAGCGAGGCGCTGTGCCCGAGGTAGGTGTTGCGCGCGGTGCGGCCTTCGCGCACCGGCAGGTAAAGGCTGGTGGCGAGCTGGCAGGCCGCGATGTCGATGGCCTGGTCGATCTCCGCCGGCGCGAGCCCGAGCAGGCGCGCTGCGCCCGCCGCCACGCCCAGCGCCGGCCAGTTGGCATCGACGTGCATGCCCGCCCGGATGCGCAGCCAGGCGCCGCAACGTGCGCCGACCTCGTAGCCCGCCACGAAGGCATCGATGAAATCGCCCAGCGTTGCACCGCGCCGCAAGGCCAGCGGCAGCAGCGCCGCCACCAGCGGCACGCCGGGGCGGCCGTGCGCCAGCGCGTGGCCCTCGCAGGCCTCATCCCAGGTGGCGGCCATGGCCAGCACCTGCGCGCCGGCCTGCACGCCCATCGCGGGGCCGGCAGGCAGGCGGAACTCTCCCGGCTCGCACGCGGCAAGGGCCGCCTCCAGCCTGCGCACCTGGTCTGCGTGCCGCCCTGCGAGCGCGCAGCCCACGGTGTCGAGCAACAGTCGCCGCGCCTGCATCGACGCATCGGCCGTGGCAGGCCGGGCCGCATGCAGCGCCACGGTGGCTTGCAGCACCGCGCGTTGCGCGGCGCCTTCGGTCTGGATGTCAGCGCGCATCGGTCTGACCTTTGGTGGCCATGCGCCGGCGCAGCAGCTGCAGCAGCCCGCCTGCCTCGACCATGTCGTTCAGGAAGCCCGGCACCGGCTCGCAGTCCAGCACGCGGCCGTCGGCGGCACGCAACGCCGGCGTGCGCGTGTCCAGGCCGATGCGCTCGCCGTCCTGCAGCAGTTCAGCCTCTGCGCAGGTCAGCAGCCGCAAGCCGACGTTGAATGCATTGCGAAAGTACAAGCCGCTGTACGACGGGGCGATGACCGCGGCCACGCCAAGTTGCACCAGCACGGCGGCCGCCTGCTCGCGCGAGGAGCCGATGCCGAAGTTGGGCCCCGCCACCACCACGTCGCCGGGCTGCACGCCCGCAGCGAACTCGGGGCGGACGGCTTCGAGGCAGTGCCTGGCGATGACGTCGATGCCGTGCTTCATCGCATGGCCCGGCGCCAGCGCGTCGGTGTCGATGTCGGCGCCCAGGCGCCAGACGCGATGCGTTGCGGCGGCGTTCATCGCAGCACCTCGCGGGGATCGGTCACGCGGCCGCGCAATGCAGCAGCCGCCACCGTGTAGGGCGAGCCCAGGTAGACCTGCGCGGTGGGCGAGCCCATGCGGCCCTTGAAGTTGCGCGCGGTGGTCGAGATGACGGTGATGTCGTCGCCCATCGGGTCGCCGTAGCCGGAGCAGGCGCCGCAGGCGGTGGGAAACAGTTCGGCGCCCGCATCCATCAGCACCTGCAGCACGCCCTCTTCCTGCGCCTGCCGCTGATCCTGAAGGCTGGCGGGTGCGACGATGAGGCGCACGCCGCCGGCCACCTTGTGCCCCCGCAGCACCGAAGCCGCCGCCCGCAGGTCGTCGAGCTTGGCGCCGGTGCAGGCGCCGATGTAGGCCACGTCGACCGGCGTGTTGGCGAAGTTGCTCACGCCGTGCGCATTGGCGGGGCTGTGCGGCGCGGCCACCTGCGGCTCGAGCGTGCGGGCGTCGAACGCATGGCGCGTGAGTTGCGCGCCCTCGTCGGTGAACCACGGCGCCATGTCGACCGGCGGCGCGCCGGCCGCGGCGAGGTAGGCGGCGGTGGTGTCGTCCGGGGCGATCAGGCCGGCCTGCGCGCCCAGCTCGGCGCTCATGTTCGACAGCGTCATGCGCTCCTGCATCGACAGCGCCTTCACGGCGGGGCCGGCGAACTCGACCGCCTGGTAGCGCCCGCCGTTCATGCCGAAGCGGCCGATCATGTGCAGCATCATGTCCTTGGCCGTGACGCCCGCGGGCAGCGCGCCGTCCCACCACATCTGGATGGTCTCGGGCACGCGCAGCCAGATCTCGCCGGTGACCACCACGCCCAGCATCTCGGTGCTGCCCACGCCGAACATGTAGGCGCCGAAGGCACCGCCGGTGGGCGAATGCGAATCGCCGCCCACGCACAGCATGCCGGGGCGGATGTGGCCGTGCTGCGGCACCACCACGTGGCAGATGCCCTGGCTGTCGTACACATGGGGCAGCTGCTGGTCACGCGCCCAGTCGCGGGCGATGCGCACGATGCGGCGCGAGTCGTCGTCGCGCTCGGGCACGTAGTGGTCCATCACCAGCACGATGCGGTCCTTGTTCCACACCTGCGCACCCAGCTCCTCGAGCATGGGCTTCAGGCGCCGGGGGCCCGAGGAGTCGTGGAACATGGCCAGGTCCACCGCACAGGTCACGATCTCGCCCACGGCCACGCGCTCGCGGCCGCTGGCGCGCGCAATGAGCTTCTGCGCCAGCGTCTGGCCAGCGCTTGCATTGCTGCTGGAAGAAGCCACGGCGTTCATTCCGGCTTGGCCCCCGAGAACTTGACCACCTTGGCCCAGCGCACGATCTCGCCTTGCACGAAGGCCGAGAACTGCTCGGGCGAATTGCCCACGGGAATGGCGCCTTCGGTTTCCAGGCGCTGGCGCATGTCGGGCTGCTTCAGCGCCTCGCGGGCAGCGTTGCTGATCTTGCGCGCAGTGTCGGCCGTCATGCGCGCGGGGCCGAACAGGCCGAACCATGCGCTGGATTCGTAGCCGGGCAGCACCTCGGCAATGGCCGGCACGTCGGGGAAGGCGGGCAGGCGCCTGGCGGTGGTCACGCCCAGCGCCTTGAGCTTGCCGGCCTGGATGTGTGCCTGGACGTTGCCCACCGCCGCGAACATGAGCTGCACCTGTCCGGCCAGGAGATCCTGCACCGCCGGCGCCGTGCCCTTGTAGGGGATGTTGACGATGTCCACGCCCGACTGCAGCTTGAAGGCCTCGCCCGCCATATGCAGCGAGGAGCCCACCGCGCCGATGGCGAAGTTCAGCTGCCCCGGCTTCTGCTTGGCCAGCGCGATCAGCTCGCGCACGTCCTTGGCGGGCACCGAAGGGTTGGCCACCAGGATGGAAGGCGAAGTGGCCACGCAGGTGAGCGCGGTGAAGTCCTTCACCGGATCGAAGGGCAGGCTGGGGTACAGGGTGGCGTTGATCGCATGGCTGGTGAAGCTCATCAGCAGCGTGTTGCCGTCCGGGTTGCCCCGGGCCACCAGCTCGGCCGCGATGTTGCCGCCGGCGCCGGGCCGGTTCTCGACCACCACGGTGCGCCCGAGCACGGGGCCCATGCTGGCGGCCAGCGAGCGTGCGAGCGTGTCGGTCGAGCCGCCCGCGGGCGCGCCGACCAGGATGCGGATGGGCGTGCCGCCGATCTGCGCGCGGGCAGTGCCCGCAGCGGCCAGGGAAGCCAGTGCGCCCGTCGAAATGAGGATGTCCCTGCGTTTGATCACGAAATCTCCTTGTGGGGTCGGATGGGGTCAGAGCCCCAGGTAGGCGCGGCGCAGTTCGTCGCTGGCCAGCAGTTCTTGCGGCGCGCCGGAGAAGCGCACGCTGCCGTTCTCCAGCACGTAGGCGCGGTCGGCAATCTCCAGCGACTGCCCCACGTTCTGCTCGACCAGCAGCACCGCCAGGCCGTCTTCGCGCAGTTGCCGAATGAGGGCGAACATTTCTTCCACCAGCAGCGGCGAGAGGCCCAGCGACGGCTCATCGAGGATGAGCAGCACCGGCTCGGCCATGAGGCCGCGGCCGATGGCCAGCATCTGCTGCTCGCCGCCGCTCATGGTGCCGGCCGCCTGGCCGCGCCGTTCGGCCAGGCGCGGGAAGGTGGCGAACACCTTCTGCAGGTTCTGTGCGCGGCGCTCGCGTGCGCGGGTGAAGGCGCCCAGTTCCAGGTTCTCCAGCACGCTCAGGTTGGGGAAGACCTTGCGGCCTTCGGGCACCTGGATCAAGCCGGCCTTGACCACCTCGCGATAGTGCGCGCCGCCCAGGTCCTGGCCGTCGAAGCGCACCGTGCCAGACCATGCCGCGCACAGGCCGCACACCGTCTTGTTGAGTGTGGACTTGCCGGCGCCGTTGCTGCCCAGCAGGGCCACCATCTCGCCGGCATTGACCTGCAGGTCCACGCCGCGCAGCACCTCGGTGCGGCCGTAGCCGCCGCGCAGGCCGCGAATGTCGAGCAATGCCGTCATGCCGCGACTCCTGCGTTCGCCTTGCGCAGCCGCGCCGCGGTGCCGTGGCCAAGATAGGCCTCCACCACGCGCTCGTCGGCCGTGACCTGGCCGGGCGTTCCCTCGGCAATCAGGCGGCCTTGCGCCAGGACCCAGACATGCTCGGCCAGGTGCATCACGGCCTGCATGACGTGTTCGATCATCAGCACGGTCACGCCGCTGTCGGCGATGCCGCGCACCACCGGCATCATCTCGGCGATCTCCTGCGGGTTGAGGCCGGCCAGCACTTCGTCCAGCAGCAGCAGCCGCGGGCGCGTGGCCAGGGCGCGCGCCAGTTCCAGGCGCTTGCGGCCGGCCACGGTCAGGTCGGAGGCGGGCTTGTCCAGTTGCGGCGCCAGGCCGACGCGATGCGCCACCTGCTCGGCCTGCGCCAAGGCGGCGGCGCGCCCCTTCTCGTGCAGGTGCACCCCCACCGCGATGTTCTCGCGCACGCTCTGCGCTGCAAAGGGCTTCACGATCTGGAAGGTGCGCGTCATGCCGCGCCGTGCGTTGCGGTACGGCTCCTGGCCCGTGATGTCTTCGCCGGCAAATCGCACCTTGCCCGTGTCGGGCACCAGAAAGCCCGACATCAGCGCGAACAGCGTGGTCTTGCCCGCACCGTTGGGCCCGATGAGTGCGGCCAGGCGTCCTGCGGGCAGCGACAGGCTCACGTCCTGCACCGCCTTGAGGCCGCCGAAGGCGCGCGAGACGCCCGAGAGTTGCAGCAACGGTTCAGCCACGGGAAGACTCCTTGCCGCCACCCAGCAGGCGGCGTGCCGACACGCCCAGGCCGGCGATGCCGCGCGGCAGGAACACCACGATCAGCACCAGCACCGTGCCGTAGATCACCATGTTGATGCCCGGCAATTCGCCGAACAGGTTGCGCGTGAGGTCGGCCAGCACGTGCAGCACCACCGCCCCCAGCACCGGGCCCCACACCGTGCCCATGCCGCCGACGATGGCCGCCACCAGCGCCTCCACCGAGGTGGACGGGCCGTAGGCGATGGCCGGGTCGATGTACTGGAACACCTGCACGTAGAAGGCGCCTGCCGCGCCCATGAAGGCGCCCGACAGCGCGATGGCGCCAAGCTTCACGCGGAAGGGGTTGACGCCCACGGCGCGGGCCGCGTCCTCGTTGTCGCGCACGGCCTGCAGCCAGGCGCCGAAGCGTCCGTTGCGCAGCCACCAGCTCGCCAGCAGGGCCGCGCCGACAAAGGCCAGCACCAGCCACAGGTAGCCCGCGCGCGAGCCGAACTGCATGTTGGACGCCGCCTCGCGCAGCGGCACCATCAGCCCCACGCCGCCGCCGGTGATGGGCACCGACAGCGCCAGGATGCGGAACACCTCGGCAAAGGCCAGCGTGACCAGCGCGAAGTACGAGCCCTTGAGGCCGTAGCGAAAGCTCAGGGCGCCCACGAACAGCCCCACCAGCGCCGCGCCCAGCACCGCCAGCACCAGCGCCACCCAGGGGTTGATGCCGCCCTGCAGTTGCGCAATGGCCTGGATGTAGGCGCCGCTGCCGAAGAACAGCGCATGGCCGAAGGAGAACTGGCCGCCGAAGCCGCCCAGGATGTTCCAGGCCTGCGCGATGAGCGTGGCGTACAGCGCCATCATCACGAAGTTGAGCGTGCTGCCCGATTCGGTGACCAGCGGCACGCAGGCCACCAGCGCAACGAACAGCGCGATCAGCCCCAGCTCCCGCAGGCCGCGGGAACCCGGGGCGGCTGTCGCAAGCGCCGCGGCGGGAACGCCCATGGGCGTGGTGGTGGTCGTTGTCGGACGTGCGCTCATGCCCGCGCTCCGAACAGCCCCTCGGGCTTGAACAGCACCACCGCGATGAAGATCACGAAGATGCCGATCTGCCCCAGCGACTCGCCCAGGTACAGCCCGCCCAGCGATTCGACGATGCCGATCAGGAAGCCGCCGACCAGCGCGCCCGCGAAGCTGCCCATGCCGCCCAGCACCACGATGGTGAAGGCCACCAGCACGAAGCCGCTGCCCACCTGCGGGTTGACGTAGTAGGCCGGCAGGAGAAAGCATGCGGCCGCCCCCAGGCAGGCCATGCCGATGCCGAAGCACATGGCGTAGACATGGTCCACGTCGATGCCCATGAGCTTGGCGCCCTCCTTCTCCTTGGCCACCGCGCGGATGGCGCGGCCCAGGTCGGTGCGGCCCATCACCCAGAACAGCAGGGCCGACACCACCAGCGCGCCGAAGAAGGCCACCAGCTTGGGCACCGCGATCATGGCCGGGCCGATGGCCACGGTGGCCAGCGAGTAGGCCGTGTCGATGTTGCGCGTGTCCGACTTGAAGAAGATCAGCGCCAGGTTCTCCATGACGATGGCGATGCCCAGCGTGGCCAGCAGGATGTTCTCGTCCTTGCCGTGGCCCGCGTGGTTGATCACCATGCGCTGCAGCGCATAGCCCAGCGCGAACATGCCCGGCACCACCAGCGGCAGCGCCAGGTAGGGGTCGATGCCCAGCCGGTCCTTCAGGAAGAACACCGCGTACAGCGCCAGCATCAGGCTGGCCCCGTGCGCGAAGTTGATGATGTGCAGGACGCCGTAGATCAGCGTGAGGCCCAGGGCGATCAGCGCATACACCGCGCCGGTCGTCAGGCCGTTGAGCACCGAGGGAAAGAGAATGCCGAAGTCAAACATCCTGCGCTTTCATCCACGAGAGAATCAAGGCGCGTTCAGGCCTTGAGCGGGAACACCGGATCGATCTCGCGGTACTCGCGCGGGATGATCACCTTGATGTCGTTCTTCACCACCTGCGTCATGAGCGGCTGCGCGCCCTCGTTCTGGCCGTTGACGAACCGGGTCGGGCCGTAGGGCATGAAGTGGTCGGAGAAGGTGCTGCTGGCCAGCGCGGCGGTAATGGCCGCGCGGTCGGCCGACTTGGCCCGCTCGATGGCATCGGCCAGCAGCCACATCGAGGCGTAGGTCATGAACACCTCGTAGCTGAAGAACTGGCCCTTGGCCTCCACCCGCTTGCGCAGTTCCTGCGCGCGCTTGTCCTTGGGGTTGAACCAGTGGTTGCAGTCGATGATGCCGTTGGCCGCGTCCGGAAACTCCTTCACGAACTTGTAGCTGGAGGCCGCGCCGCCGAGCACCGAGAAGATGGCCTTGGGCTGCACCTTCTGCTGCTGCATGGTGCGCACCAGCAGCGCGTACTCGTTGTAGTAGTTGGCCGGGATCACGATGTCGGGGTTGATCGACTTCATGCGCAGCACGATGTTGTTGAAGTCGCGCGTGGGGTTGGCGTGCTTGACCACCTCCTTCACCTCGAAGCCGTAGCCCGGCAGCTCGCGCGACAGCAGCTGCGCGGTGCCGGTGCCGAACAGCGACTCCTCGTGGATGATCATCACCGTCTTGGCCGGATTGCCCGCCGCCTTGTTGAGCACCAGCAGGTTGGCCATGGCCACCTCGGTCGACTTCTTGTAGCCGGGGCCGAAGCGGAAGGTGTTCTTCAGCCCGCGCTCCACGATCTGGTCGGCCACGCCCACGTCCACCACGTGCGGCAGGTTGTACTTGGCCGCCGTCTGCGTGGTGGCCAGGCAGATGGCCGAGGCGTAGGCCCCCAGCACCGCGGCCACGCCCGCCTCGTTCATCTTCTCGACCTCGGCCGAGCCGGCCTGCGGCTGCGACTGCGCGTCGCCCAGCATGGCCTCGATCCTGGCGCCGCCCATCGACTTGATGCCGCCGGCCTTGTTGATGTCCTCGATGGCCATCTCGGCCCCCAGGCGGCACTGCTGGCCCGAATAGGCCAGCGCACCGGTCACCGGATGCAGCACGCCCACCTTGACGGACTTGGGCTGCGCCCCGCCCACCAGCGGAAAGGCGAGCGCCGATGCCATGGCGGCGGATTGCGAGATGAAGTGGCGGCGATTCGTCATGAGGCTTTCCTTCTTCGTTGAATCAATCAGTTGAACGGGGCGGACACATCCTTGCTGACCCACACCTTCGCGTCGATGCTGCCCACGCGGGACAGTTCCATCTCGTAGGTGTAGCGATCGGGG
>JAFECZ010000158.1 GCA_018241905.1 Pseudomonadota bacterium | reverse complement strand
CGTCTTGTCTGAACCGGAGATCGAAGAGGTTCGCCATGGCTTCGTCATCACTGCGCAGTTTTCATCGTCCGGGTCTTGTCGCCCTAGCCGTGGGCATCTTGCTGTGCGGCTGCGCGGTGGGGCCGGACTTCCAGCCCCCCGCCAACGACGCGCCGGCAGATTTCAGCGCCTGGCATGGCGGTGCGGACGACCTGGCGGCCAGGCCGGCGCCAGGCCCGGCGGCCTCGCCGATCACCTGGCAGTCCTTTGCCGATTCGCAACTCGAGCGACTGCAGGCCAGGGCCCTCGAGGCCAACCCCGACCTGCAGACCGCCGCGCTGCGCTTTGCGCAAAGCCGCGCGCAGGGCAGTGCGGTGCGCTCCCAAGGCATGCCGCAGGTCAACGCCAGCGGCTCGGCCCTGCGCCTGCGCGAGAGCGAGGACGGCGACTTCGCCCGCGTCATCGGCGCCATCAACCCCGCGCAGAAGGACCAGATCGTCAAGGTGCTGAGCGAGGTACACGACATGTACCAACTGGGCTTCGATGCCTCCTGGGAGCTGGACCTGTGGGGCCGCGTGCGCCGCTCCATCGAGGCCTCGGACGCCGACGAGGCCGCGTCGCAGGCCCTGCTCGCGCAGGTGCAGCTGAGCGTGCAGGCCGAGGTGGCGCGCCGCTATTTCGAGCTGCGCTCGGCACAGGACCAGATCCGCATCGCGCGCGCCGACATCCAGGCCGGCGAGGAGACCCGCTCGCTGGTGCTGGCACGCACCATCGGCGGCCTGACCAACGGCCTGGACCTGAGTCGCCAGGACGCGCAGTTGGCCGATGTGCGGGCGCGCCTGCCGCAACTGCTGGCCCAGGAGGCGCAGGCCACGAACCAAATCACGCTGCTGGTGGGCGAGCGCCCCGGCGCGCTGGCGGCAGAACTGGCGGCTGCACCCGGCGCGGCGCCTGCGCAATCCAGGCCCTTGCCCGACCTGTCGCTGGGCGTGCCGTCGGACGTCGCACTGCGCCGTCCGGACATCCAGCGTGCGCAGGCACAACTGCATGCCGCCACGGCCGGCGTGGGCGTGGCGGTGGCAGACCTTTACCCGCGCATCACCATCGGCGCGAGCTTCGGCTTCCAGTCGACGGAGGCGAGCACCTTCGGCGAATGGGGCAGCCGCGAGTGGTCGATCGGTCCCAGCCTGCAATTGCCCATCTTCGACGGCGGGCGCCGCCGCGCCACCGTCACGCTGCGCAAGTTGCAGCAGCAGGAGGCCGCCGTCGCCTACCAGCAGACCGTGCTGAAGGCATGGCACGAGATCGACGATGCCCTGAGCAGCTACACGGCCGAGCGCCAGCGCAACGCACAACTGGCCGCCATGGAAACCGCCAGCCGCGACGCGTGGGAACTGGCCCGCGTGCGCTACGAGCACGGCATGACCGACTTCCTGGTGGCGCTGGATGCGCAGCGCACGCTGCTGCAGGCGCAGAAGGCCCACGCCGACAGCAATGCGCGCCTCGCGCTGGGGCTGGTGGCGGTGACCAAGGCGCTGGGCGTGCAGGCGGCGGGTGACGGCGCATCGTCGTCCGACGACGCGAAGAAGAGCGCGCAAACATCTTGAGAGGAAAAACCCGCCGCGGCCTGTTGAGCACAAAGGGCCCATCGGCTAAAACCCTGCGCACACCTACAAGGAAAAAGGGAGCGCAATGAACATCGCAACAGTAGCCGCTGCGCGGCTCGCCATGGCCTGCTGCAGGCCGCAAGCCAATCGCATCGCACGGAGGCGGCCCGCGCCGATGGCCGGGCACTGAGACTCCGGCCCTTCCTTTTCTCTCGCTCGCTTCGTCTGTTTTCCCGCGTGTCGACGGGAATGCGCGCGCTTGCGCCTGCCATTCGCGGACCACCTCGTCATGCACGCGGTGCGGCCCGCCGCGCCCGTCCGATTCGCGCGCCGCGCACACCCTGCGCCTGGCGATGCATGTTCTCGAGAAGTCAATCAGTGGAGGAAAAAAATCATGATCAGGAAACTCAGTACACCCTTGTCCAGACGTCTGGCCATCACCGCGGTGAGCCTGGCGACCCTCGCCGCCTGCGGAGGCGGTGGTGGTGACGGCAACCCCGTCGCCAGCCCCGGTGCGCAGGCGCCTTCGTCATCCGGCGCCACCGGCAATGCGCCAGGCGTGGCTGCGTCAGCCGGTGGCGCATCCGCACCGGTCGACCGCTCCGCCAAGCCCATGGAGTTGCCCGACACGGTCTGGCCTGTGAACTACAAGCTCTGGTTCCGGCCCGACAAGGCGCTCAAGACCTTCGTGGGCCGCGGCGACGTGGAGATCGACGTGCTCGAGCCGGTCGACGCCATCGTCGTGGCCGCGCACGACCTGAACTTTGCCAAGGGCCGCACCACGCTGCGCAAGCTGTCCAGCCCCGGCGAAGCCATTGCGCTCATTCCCACGCCGCGCTCGCTGGGCGACTTTGTGCAGCTTCGCCTGAACGAGGGGCAGATCGCCAAGGGCAAGTACCTGCTGCACATGGAGTGGGACGGCAAGATCCAGTTCTCCGACGCCGAGTACTGCCCGCCGGACGCGGTGGCCCGCAACCCCTATTGCTCGGCGGCCAGCGGCGTCTTCAAGCTGGGCCTGGCCAGCCCCGAAGGCGAAAGCAGCGATGCCATCGTGACCCAGGGCGAAACCAACTTCGCGCGCCAGTGGTTCCCCGGCTGGGACGAACCGGCGTTCCGCCACACCTTCGAGATCTCGGCCGAAGTGCCGGGCGACTGGAAGACCATGTCCAACGGCGCGCAGACCGAATCGGTGAAGCTGCCCGACGGCTACCAGCGCGTGGCCTTCGAGAAGACGCCGTCGATGCCCATGTACCTGGCCTTCTTCGGCGGGGGCAGGTTCGACGTTCTTTCCGACACCTTCAAGAACCCGCTGAACGGCGAGAACCTGCCCCTGCGCTGGTTCACGCCGCCCGGCCGCGCCGAATGGGCCCGCGGCGCCATGGAGTGGACCAAGACCTCGATGGACTACTACTACAAGTACACCGACATGGCGCTGCCCTTCAAGAAGTTCGACACCGTGGCCGCCAACGACAGCTACGACAACAAGCCCAACACAGGCTTCGGCGGCATGGAAAACTGGGGCTCGATCTTCGAGTTTGCCGACTCGGTGCTGACCAAGCCGGGCGACACGCCGCAGCTGTACTCGATGCTGGTGGTGACGCACGAGGTGGCGCACCAGTGGTTCGGCGACCTGGTCACGCTCGACTGGTGGGACAACGTGTGGCTCAACGAGTCGTTCGCGCGCTGGTTCGAGCGGCGCACCACCATCCAGTTCCACCCCGAGTACTACACCTTCTCGGACTTCGTGCTGGACAAGCACAACGTGATCGCCGCCGACCTGAAGAGCACTGCGGTGCCCGTGCAGCGCAACCTGGGCGATGCGGGCTCCTTCGCCTTCATCGATCCGGCCATCTTCGTCTACAACAAGGGCAGCCACGTGCTGGAGACGCTGCAGAACTACATCGGCGAAGAGGCGATGCAAAAAGGCCTGCGCATCTACCTGAAGGACTACGCGTTCGGCAACGCCACGCCGTCGCGGCTGTGGCGTTCGCTGGAAAAGGCCAGCGGCGGCAAGAAGGTGGCGGACATCGGCGACAGCTTCATCCGCCAGACCGGCGTGCCGCTGCTGACGGTGGATGCGCAGTGCGTGGGCAACAGCACCTTCGTGAGCATCACGCAGGAGTCGTTTCCCAACCAGAACCGCTTCCCGGCCTCCACCTGGCACATTCCGGTCACGCTGGCCTACGGCGACGCCATGGACAAGCGCAAGACCTTCGTCATGAGCGCCGCCGCCGAGCAGGTGGAGCTGCCCGGCTGCACCGCGGTGCTGGCCGGGCCGACGGGGCAGGACTACTACGTGACCAACTACAGCGCCCAGTCGTGGAGCGCGCTGATGGCCAAGGTGCAGGCCTTCGCCGGCAACCAGCCGCTGTTGCTGAACATCGAGCGCGATGCATCGCGCCTGCTGGCCGTGGGGCGCATCACGCAGCAGCAGTACGACCAGGTCAAGGGCGTGCTCAAGCTGTCGCCGGCCACGCTGGCCAAGGTGCAGCAGAACCAGCAGAAGAGGGCGGCCATCGATGCGGGCCTGGAACAGGAGGAGTACCCGCACGCGCTGCGCTACCAGGGTGCGCTCAGGCTGCGCGAAAACGAGAGCCGCTGAGCGCCGAACTCCTCAGGGCCGCAGCGGCCGGGGCGGCTGCGTGGGAACCGCCACGTAGCTCAGCCGGCGCTCGCGCATCATGAGCAGCGCCACGGGGCGGCCCGGCGGCAGCTGGGCCAGCGCCGCGCGAAAATCTTCGATGCGGGCCACGGGCCGGTCGTTCACAGCCACCAGTACGTCGCCCGCACGAATACCTTCGCTGCGAGCGGCGCCGCCGGCTTCCTGCACCAGCAGGCCGCTGTCCAGGCCGAGCCGCAGCCGATGCTCGGCCGGCAACTCGCCCAGGCGCAGGCCCAATCCGTCCTGCACGGGCATGTCCATGACGGGCGCGGGTGTGTCGCCGCCGCCTTGGGCCTCGAGCACCCAAGTCACCCGCGCGCTGCGCAAGGCACCCTGCCGCCTGTAGCTCAGCACGCTGCTGCTGCCCGGCTCGCGCTCCGAGATCTGGCGCAGCAACTGCGGCATCGACGTCACCGGCTGTCCGTCGATGCCGGTGATCACGTCCCCCATGGCCAGCCCGGCTTCTTCCGCCGCACCGCCGGGCGCGACCTTGGCCACCAGCGCGCCTGCGCTGCCTTCAAGGCCGAAGGACTGCGCCAGCTGCGGCGTCAGCACCTGCAGCTGCGCGCCCAGCCGCACGCGCCGCACGTCGCCGCCGGGCGAGGCGAGCAGGCGGGCCTTCGAGCGCATCGCGATGTCGATCGGCACCGCGAAAGACACGCCCATGTAGCCGCCCGAGCCGGTGTAGATCATCGAATTGATGCCCACCACCTCGCCTCGCTCATTGAACAGGGGACTGCCCGAGCTGCCCGGGTTGATCGGCACGTCGGTCTGGATGTAGGGCACTTCGCCGGCACCGCCGATGTAGCGGTCCTTGGCGCTCACCACGCCGCTGGTCACGCTGCCGCCAAAGCCGAAGGGCGCGCTGATGGCGGCGACCCAGTCGCCGGGCCGCAGGCGGGCGGCGCTGCCGATGACGGCCACCGGCAGGTTGTGCGCGTCGATGCGGAGCAAGGCAACGTCCGAGCGCGGATCGCTTCCGACCAGCCGCGCCGGCAGGCGGCGGCCGTCGGCCAGCCGGACCTGGGCTTCCTCGGCGTTGGCGACGACGTGGGCGCTGGTCATCACCAGCCCGTCGGCGCCGACGATGAAGCCCGAGGCCACGTCGCGCACCTGCGGCACCTGGATGTAGGGCGCGGCGGTTGCCAGCGGCCAGGCCAGGCGGTCGGCGAATTCGCCGTCGGGCGTGAACTCGGCGCCGCTGTCCGCGTCGGTGTCGCTGCTGCCGCGCCAGCCGCGCAGGGTGTGGATCTCGACCACGGCCGCGCTGCGGCTGGCCGCCAGCGCGGCGAAACCGCTGCTGGCTTGGGAAGGCTGGGCCGCCACCCTGGCGCTTGCAGCAGGGTGCTGCTGCGCCCAGGCGGGCTGCGCGCCGCCCCAGCCGGCCAGCGCAGTGGCGCCGGCCAGTGACAACGACAGCAGCAGGGGCGGCATCAATGCGCGGGCCATGCCGGTTGGATAGCGCGGGGCGGGTGCGAATTCCCGGCTGCGCGTCCGAAAGTCGAACACCATGCGCCGTCGCCCGGGGGCCGCGCCTCAGTGAATCAGGCTGGGCAGCACCTGCGGCCAGGCGGTTTCGCGGCCCATCATGGCGCGGGCGTAGAGGTAGTTCTGCAGGGCGCGTTCGCTCAGGCTGTTCATGTCCACCCGCCCATGTTCATCGCATGGAAAGACAAAGCCGCGATGGCCGGCGAAGAGGGGCTCGAAGCGCAGTTCCCAGCCTGCCCCTGCGAGGGTGTCGGTGGCCGATGAGGTGTGGAACATGGCGAGCCTCCTTTGCGCTTTCTCCCAGCGCCTGGGTGGAGAGACTGCCACCCGTGTGGAGGCAATTCGTCCCTCACTGGGAGGACGAGCAGGGGGGACTGGCTTTCAAGCCAGGGGTGCTGGCTTGATGGACTA
Source organism: Pseudomonadota bacterium (assembly GCA_018241905.1). Classification (GTDB taxonomy): domain Bacteria; phylum Pseudomonadota; class Gammaproteobacteria; order Burkholderiales; family Burkholderiaceae_C; genus Variovorax. The sequence goes on along the minus strand of JAFECZ010000158.1, from coordinate 4,202 downwards.
TGCGGGTCGGCCTGCCGCAGACGGGCCGCCCGCGAAAGCGCGCAAAGCCTCTTCTCCTACAGCGCGGTCTCACTCGCGCCGGCGAGACTCAACCGGCGCGGCAGGTTGCCAGCTTGTGCAGCAACTCCACCAGGATCATCCGCTCGCCCTTGCTGAGGCTGCCCAGGGCGCCTTGCTCGCCCTCCAGGATCGACTCGGTGGCCTTCCTGGCCAGGGCGGCGCCTTCCTTGGTGGCGCGCAGGTGCTGGGCCCGGCGGTCGGTGGCATGCGGAATGCGCTGCACCAGGCCGCGCTTTTCCAGCCGGTCGATCCAGGCGGCGATGTTGGGTGCCGTGACCGCCAGCGCCTTGGCCAGGCGCGTGGCCGACACGTCGGGGTTCTCGTGGATGAGGGCGAGCACGGTGTATTCGACCGGCCGCAGCTCGAAGGGCGTGCCCACCTGCGCGGCAAAGACGGCGTCGGTCACGATGGTGGCCTGCGCCAGCTGGTAGCCCAGCAACAGGTGCAAGGAGGCTTCGCTCAGGCGCCCGGCAGGCGTGGTGTCGGTGGGGAGGCTGCGGCTCTTGGACATCGAGTCGATTGTGGCGTGGCCAATAGTAGTTCAGTTGATTAACGGAAATTTCGTCAATGCCAAAGATTATTCGGTTGATGAGTACTGGAAAACCATAGATAGTTATTGAACATACTTAAGTAAATTAACCAGGAGGCGCCATCCTGAGCGTCCGAAGGAGACCGACCTTGAAGACTTCTGCATCCCTGGTCCTGGTTGCCGGCGTGCTGGCCGCGTGTGGCGGCGGCGGCACCTCGATCACGACCGTTCCATCCGGCGGGCTGCCCGTTCTGGGCGAGGCCACCGGCGCCACGCTGAACAACTGCGCCGCGCTGGCCGGCTTCCAGTTCGCCAACACCAGCATCTCGGCGGCCACGTCCATTGCGGCCGGTACGCTCAGCATCGGCGGCAAGCCGGTGCCGGCGCATTGCCAGGTGCGCGGCAAGATGTTCGATCGCATCGGCACGGTGGACGGGCAGCCCTACGCCATCGGCTTCGAGATGCGCCTGCCTACCAACTGGAACGGGCGCTTCTTCTACCAGGCCAACGGCGGCGTCGACGGCAACATCGGCACGGCCACCGGCCCGGTGGGCGGCGGCGGCCCGCTGGACAACGCGCTGGACATGGGCTTTGCAGTGATCAGCTCCGACGCGGGCCACGGCGCGCCCACGCCTTTCTTCGGCATCGATCCGCAGGCGCGGCTGGACTACGGCTACCAGGCGGCGGCCAAGCTCACGCCCATGGCCAAGGGCCTGATCGCCTCGGCCTACGGCAAGGGGCCGGACCGCTCGTACTTCGGGGGCTGCTCCAACGGTGGGCGCCACACCATGGTGGCCATGTCGCGCCAACCCGACGACTACGACGGCTACCTGGTGGGCGACCCGGGCTTTCGCCTGCCGCTGGCCGCCACCGCCAACATGGTGGGCGCGCAGAACTACAACGCGCTGGCCACCACGCCGGGCGATCTGGGCACCGGATTCACCCAGGCCGAGCGCACGCTCGTTTCCAAGGCGGTGTTGGCCAAGTGCGATGCGCTGGACGGCGCCACCGATGGGCTGGTGCAGAACACCACCGCCTGCCAGGCCGCCTTCGACCTGGGCCGCGACGTGCCCACGTGTTCCGGGGCGCGCGACGGCACGTGCCTGAGCGCCGAGCAGAAGCTGCGCATTGCGCAGCTGTTCGCCGGTGCGCAGGACGGCTCGGGCAGGCGCTTCTATTCGAGCTTCCCGTTCGACGCCGGCCTGGCGACCAACGGCTGGGCGGTCTGGAAGTTCAGCAACTCGCTCAACCTCGACTCCGGCGCCACCGCCTTCATCTGGCAGGTGCCGCCCGAGGCGGTGGCGGGTTTCAACGGGCCGACCTTCACGCTCACGTCCAACATCGACACGATCCTCTCGAAGATCACGGCGACCAACGCGCTCTACACCGAGAACTCGCTGTCGTTCATGACCCCGCCCAACCCCACGGACCTGAGCCGGTTGAAGAAGCGCGGCGCCAAGGCCATGGTCTACCACGGCACCAGCGACCCGATCTTCTCCAGCGACGACACCAAGCGCTGGTACGACGAACTCACGGCTGCCAACGGCGGCGACGCCACCAACTTCGCGCGCTACTACCAGGTGCCCGGCATGAACCACTGCAGCGGCGGCCCGTCGACCGACCAGTTCGACATGCTCACGCCGCTGGTGGCCTGGGTCGAGAAGGGCCAGGCGCCCGGGGCGGTGGTGGCGTCGGCGCGCGGCGCCGGCAATGCGGGCGGCGTGAATGCGGATGTGCCGGCCGACTGGGCGGCCGACCGCAAGCGCCCGCTGTGCGTCTACCCGAAGGTGGCGCGCTACAAGGGCAGCGGCAGCCTGGACGCGGCAGACAGCTTCAGCTGCCAGTAGTAGCGCGAGTCGGGAAGGCGAGGGCGCGTACGGCGCTCCTGCCCGTTGGGTCCACAATCGCTGCAGGTTCAGCCAGCAGCGATTGAAGGAAGCGATGGACGACAACTTCGAGGAACGGATCCGCTCGGGCAAGGCCCTGAGCGAATCCATGGGCAACTTCCACGTCACCGGTTGGGAGAGCGAGCACAAGCGCCTTGCGGCCGCCTTCACCGTGCGGCGCGAATACTGCCACTCCAACGGCACCATCGCCCAGGGCGGCTTCATCACGGCCTGGCTCGACGCGGCCATGGCCCATGCGGTGATGCACGACACCGGCCACAAGCAATCGGTCTTCAGCCTGGAGATCAAGGTGAGCTTCTACGAGAAAGTGGGCCCGGGCGAGGGTCGCGTGGAGGCCCGCGTGGTGCGGCGCGGCAAGCGCGTGGCCTTTCTGCAGGCCGTGCTCTACAACCCCGAGGGCAAGCTGGCGGCCGAAGCCACTTCCACCGGCGTGCTGGCCGACCTGTGAGCGTGCGCCGGACGGCATTCGGTGGCCCAAACTCACCGGTTGCTGGCCGCGCCGGACCTTCTGCGCGTTCTATTGCCTCGGGTAGCCTCTCGCGGTTGTTTCGACCCCACAAGACAGACCACAAGACGAGGAGAACGCTTTCGTGAATCCGACACCTGCGCATCGCATCTTCCATTCGCGGCCGCATGCCGCCGTGCTTGCTTGCGCGCTGCTGGCCGCCGCATGCACGAGCCTGTCGCAGCGCACGCCGCCCACGTCCGCGAAAGAAGTGGGCGAGTTGCGCGAAGGATCGGGCTATCTCAAGGGGTACCTGGCTGCTGCTGAACTGCCCGACAGCCTGGCACTGCTGCCGCCGCCGCCCGAGGCGAATTCCGCAGCCATGGAAGACGACAAGGAGGCCTTCCGCCGCCTGGCCGCACTGCGCAGCACGCCGCGCGGCGCGATTGCGGTGCAGGATGCCAACCTGCGCTTTCCGGCCGCGGCCGGCACCTTCGGCTGCGCGCTGGGCGTGCGCATCTCCGAGCAGGACACGCCGCATCTGAACATGCTGCTGCGCCGCACGCTGGCCGACGCGGGCATTGCCACCTACAAGGCCAAGGACCACTACCAGCGCAGCCGGCCCTTCGTGGTCATGTCCACGCAGAGCTGCACGCCCAAGGAAGAAGCGGTGCTGGCCAAGGACGGCTCGTATCCCTCCGGCCATGCGGCATTGGGCTGGGCCTGGGCGCTGGTGCTGACCGAGGTTGCGCCCGACCGGGCCGACGCGCTGCTGCAGCGCGGCCGTGCCTTTGCCCAGAGCCGCGCCATCTGCGGCGTGCACTGGAAGAGCGATGTCGAGGCCGGCCGCCTGATGGGCGCGGCCACGGTGGCGCGGCTGCACACCAACCAGGTGTTCGAGGCGCAGCTGAACCTGGCCCGCGAGGAGGTTGCGCGTGCGCGCCAGGCCGGGCTGGCACCGGCGGGCGACTGCGCGGCCGAGGCACAGGCGCTGCAGCAGGGCCGCACCCTGGCGCCGTAGACGCGATCAGGCCAGCCGGTATTCCTGCGGCGACTTGCCCGTCCAGCGCACGAAGGCGTGGCGGAAATTGGCTGCATCGCTGTAGCCCAGCCGGCTGGCGATCTCCTCGTTGGTCATGCGCGTCTTGCGCAGGTACTCGATGGCCAGCACGCGCCGCACCTCGGCCAGTATCTCGCGGTACGAGGTGTCTTGCGCCTCCAGCCGGCGGCGCAGCGTGCGCGGCTCGATGGACAGCTCGCG
>JAFECZ010000157.1 GCA_018241905.1 Pseudomonadota bacterium | reverse complement strand
TACCTCGACCTGCAACCGGGCGAGCAGGTAGTGACGTCTTCCGTCACCGCCTTTGGCAACACCACTTTCAGCACACACATTCCCGTCGACCCCAGCGCGGTTCAAAGCTGCAAGTCCAACCTGGGCTCCGCGCAGGTGTACAACGTGTCGTACTTGAATGCGAGCGCGACCAACTCCAGTGGGACGCGCTACCAGAGCGTGCTGACTGGCGGCCTACCGCCTTCGCCCGTGCTGGCCACCATCAAGACGGATGACAACGCCACGCATAACGTGTGCTTCGGTTGTGGCAACAAGTTCCCGGAACCGGGTGATGTGAACAACCCGACCACGAACATCAAGCAGTCCAAGAGGCGCGTGTACTGGTATATCCAGCGCTAAGGCCAATGGAGATGGTTTGCATGCGCCTTCGCCTCCGCCTTCGCAGTCCCGCCGCTCGGCATGTGCGACGTGGCTTCACGCTCATCGAGCTGCTGACCGTCGTTACTGTGCTGGTGGTGCTGATGATGGTTGCCGTCCCCGCCTTCGACAGCGTGCGTCTTTCGACCCGGCTCAACGCTTATGCCAATTCGCTGATGTCTGCCAGCCAGTTTGCGCGCAGCGAGGCCATCAAGCGCAATGCCGCGGTCACGCTTTGCGCTTCTGCCGATGGCGCCACCTGCGCGACCAACGGTCAGTGGGAGGCGGGCTGGATCGTGCTGTCCGGCACGACGCTTCTGCGGGCACAGCCGGGCGCGGCAGGCGGCTACCAGATCCGTGACTCGGGCAGTCTGTCGTCGCTGAGCTACGACGGCACCGGGCTCGGGGTCAACCAGGCCACTCTCACCATTTGCCGCGCCACGCCAACCGTGGGTTCACAGGAGCGCGTGGTGAAGATCAGCGCCACTGGCCGCACCTCCGTCACCAGCACCACGACGGGCATCTGCAGCTGAGCGGCCTTCGGCCAACCAGCAGACCCTAGGGGAAAAACCTAGGTAGCAAACGTTTGCGCAAACGTTTGCTTTCTCCAAGAATCCGGCAGTCCGGCCTCCAACCGGTCGTTCTCAAGCCCATTCCAACGGAGACACCGCACCATGAAGCTGAATCGTCGCGCCCTGCATCAACGTGCCCTCGCACTGGCCGCCCTGGGCCTACTTGCCGGTACGCCGGCGTTGGCGCAAGAAGGCAAGCCCAAGGTCGCCCTCGTCATGAAGTCCCTGGCCAACGAGTTCTTCCAGACCATGGAAGACGGCGCCAAGGCCCACAACAAGGCCAATGCCGCCAAGTACACGCTGGTGGCCAACGGCATCAAGGACGAGACCGACACGGCCGGCCAGATCAAGATGGTCGAGCAGATGATGGCGCAGAACATCAACGCGCTGGTCATCGCCCCCGCCGATTCGAAGGCGCTGGTGCCGGTGGTGAAGGCAGCCATCGACAAGGGCATCCTGGTGGTCAACATCGACAACCAGCTGGACGCTGGCGCCCTCAAGGAAAAGAACATCACGGTGCCCTTCGTCGGCCCGGACAATCGCGCAGGCGCCAAGCTGGTGGGCGACTTCCTGGCCAAGAAGCTCAAGTCGGGCGACAAGGTGGGCATCATCGAAGGCGTGTCCACCACCTTCAATGCGCAGCAGCGCACCCTGGGCTTCCAGGACGCGATGAAGGCCGGCGGCATGAACGTGGTCGGCGTGCAGTCGGGCCAGTGGGAAATCGACAAGGGCAACACGGTGGCCGCCGGCATGCTGCGCGAGCACCCCGACCTCGCGGCCCTGCTGGCCGGCAACGACAGCATGGCGCTGGGCGCCGTGGCAGCCGTGAAGGCCGCCGGCAAGACCGGCAAGGTGCAGGTGGTGGGCTACGACAACATCAACGCCATCAAGCCCATGCTGGCCGATGGCCGGGTGCTGGCCACGGCCGACCAGTTCGCCGCCAAGCAGGCGGTGTTCGGCATCGAGACGGCCCTGAAGGCGCTGGCGGAAAAGAAGAAGCAGGCCGACATGCCGGCCGAGATCAAGACGGACGTCGTGCTGGTCACCAAGGGCAGCAAGTAAGTACCCGGGCAGGCCGGAGGCCACGATCTTGATCGCCGCGCAGCACGCCGAGTCCGCAACCGGCACGGCCATGCCCGTTCTGGTGATGGAGGGCCTGGGCAAGGACTACGCCGCCCCGGTGCTCGACGGCGTGAGCCTCACCCTTGCGCCGGGCCAGGTGCTCGCACTCACCGGCGAAAACGGCGCGGGCAAGAGCACGCTCTCCAAGATCGTCTGCGGCCTCACGCCCGCTTCGCGGGGCCACATGCGGCTGGGCGGCGCAGCCTATGCGCCCTCCTCCCGCCGCGAGGCCGAGCAATTGGGCGTGCGCATGGTGATGCAGGAGCTGGGGCTGGTGTCCACGCTCTCGGTGGCGGAAAACCTGCTGCTGGGCCGCCTGCCCCACCGCGCCGGCTGGATCCGGCGCGCCGACATGCATGCGCTGGCGGCGCAGCAGCTGGCACGCATCGGCCTGCAGCACATCGACCCGGCCACGCCCGTTGCCGCACTGGGCATCGGCCAGCAGCAGATGGTGGAGATCGCCCGCAACCTGCGCGACGACACCCGCGTGCTGGTGCTGGACGAGCCCACCGCCATGCTCACGCCGCGCGAGACGGCGCAGCTTTTCGAGCAGATCGACGCGATGAAGGCCCATGGCGTGGCCATCATCTACGTCTCGCACCGCCTCGAGGAGCTGCAGCGCATTGCCGACCAGGTGGCGGTGCTGCGCGACGGCCGCCTGGTGGACGTGCGGCCCATGGCCGGCGTGCGCGAGGACGAACTGGTCGAACGCATGGTCGGCCGCGCAGTGCACTCGCTGGAAGATCGCCCGCGCCGCAAGGCGGGCCCCGTGGTGATGCAGGTCCGAGGCCTGGGCCGCGGCCAGGTCGTGCGCGCGGTGGACCTGGATCTGCATTCCGGCGAGGTGCTGGGCCTGGCCGGGCTGGTGGGGTCCGGGCGCACCGAGTTGCTGCGCCTGGTCTTCGGCGCAGACCGCGCCGACCAGGGCGAGATCACGCTCGGCAGCGGCAGCGGCAGCGGCAACGGCAACTCGGCCCGGCCGCAGCACGTGCAAGGCAACTGGCGCTCGCCCATGCAGGCCATTCGCGCCGGCATCGGCCTGGTCACCGAAGACCGCAAGTCGCAAGGCCTGCTGCTGCCCCAGCCGATCCGGGTGAACATCACGATGAGCGACCTGGCGGCCGTAGCGCGCTCCGGCTGGCTGCGCACGGCCAAGGAACGCAGCATTGCCCAACGGCTGTCGCAACTGCTGCGGGTGCGCTCGCACGGCATCGAGCAGGCGGTGTCCACGCTCAGCGGCGGCAACCAGCAGAAGGTGGTGTTCGCGCGCTGGATTCATCGTGACTGCCGCGTGCTGCTGCTCGACGAGCCCACGCGCGGCGTCGACGTGGGCGCACGCGCCGACCTCTACGCCGAACTCGACCGCATGGCCGCCGCCGGCAAGGCCATGCTGATGGTCTCGAGCGACCTGCGCGAGCTGATGGCCGTGTGCGACCGCATCGGCGTCATGAGCGGCGGCCGCCTGGTCGGCATCTTCGAGCGCGGGCAGTGGACGGAGCAGATGCTGCTGTCCGCCGCGTTCAGCGGCACGGGCGGGCGCTCTGCGGCCCCGCCCTCTTCCCCATCCACCCCTGCAAGCGTGAGTGCGAGCGCATGAGCCCTTCTTCTGCATCTTCCGCCGACACCCCGGCAGCGGCCGCGCCCGTGCCCACCCGCCAGCGCGGACAACTGGGCACATACGTGGGCCTGGCCGTGGTGCTGGCCGCCATGATCGCGCTGTTCGCCAGCCTGAGCGACTACTTCCTGACGCGCGAGACTTTCGTGACCATCGCCAACGAGATCCCTGCCCTGGCGGTGATGGCGGTGGGCATGACCTTCGTGCTGATCATCGCGGGCATCGACCTGTCGGTGGGCTCGGTGCTGGCGCTCAGCGCCGCCATCACGGCATCGGCCATCCTGCAATGGCACTGGAGCGTGCCGGCCGCCGCCGCGCTGGGCCTGGCGGCGGGGCTGGTCTGCGGCGCCATCACCGGCGCGGTGTCGGTGGCGTGGCGGCTGCCCTCCTTCATCGTCTCGCTGGGCATGCTCGAAGCGGTGCGCGGCTCGGCCTACCTCGTCACCAATTCGCGCACGCAGTACGTGGGCGATGCCATCTCCGGCCTGGCCGCACCGTGGATCGGCGGCATCTCGGCGGCTTTCGTGCTGGCGGTGGTGCTGGTCATCGTCGGGCAGGTGGTGCTCTCGCGCACCGTGTTCGGGCGCTGCGTGGTGGGCATCGGCACCAACGAGGAAGCCATGCGCCTGGCCGGCGTGGACCCGCGGCCCATCCGCATCGCCGTGTTCGCGCTCACAGGCCTCCTGGCCGGGCTGGCAGGCCTGATGCAGTCGGCGCGGCTGGAGGCGGCCGACCCCAACGCCGGCGCCGGCATCGAGCTGCAGGTGATCGCGGCCGTGGTCATCGGCGGCACCAGCCTGATGGGCGGGCGCGGCTCGGTCGTCAACACCTTCTTCGGCGTGCTGATCATCTCGGTGCTGGAGGCGGGCCTGGCGCAGATTGGCGCCAGCGAGCCCAGCAAGCGGATCATCACCGGCGCGGTGATCGTGGTGGCCGTGATCATCGACACGCTGCGCCAGCGGCGCGCAGGCACTGCCGCCTGAACACAGGACGCGGAAAGCCCGGGCACATGGCCACCATCAAGGACGTTGCACTGCGCGCCGGCGTGTCGGTAACCACCGTCTCGCACGTCGTCAACGAGACGCGCCACGTCAGCCCCGAGGGGCGCGAGCGGGTCAATGCCGCCATCCGCGAGCTGCGCTACGTGCCCAGCCAGGTGGCGCGCAGTCTCAAGAGCAACAGCACGCGCACGCTGGGCATGCTCATTCCCAACAGCTCCAACCCGTACTTCGCCGAGATCGTGCGCGTGGTGGAAGACCGCTGCTTTGCCGCCGGCTACACGCTGGTGCTGTGCAATACCGACGACCTGCTCCAGCGCCAGGGCGTGTACCTGCAGGTGCTGGCGCAGCGGCGCATCGACGGCCTGATCGTGGTGTCCACCGGCAGCGACGAGGCGCTGGCCAAGCAGCTGCACGGATTGAAGATGCCGGTCGTGCTGCTCGACCGCGAGATCGACGACCCCGAATGCGACCTGGTGGAAACCGCCCACATGCAGGGCGCGCTGCTGGCGGTGCGGCACCTGCAGTCGCTGGGCCATCGGCACGTGGCCTGCATCGGCGGGCCGGTGGGCGTGGTGTCGAGCGAACAGCGGGTGCAGGGCTGGCGGCTGGCACTGGCCGAATCCGGCGCGGCCCCGGCGAGCGACGACGATGCGCTGCTGTGGCGCGGCGGCTTCACCAGCCAGGGCGGCTACGAGGCCATGCACGCCATCCTGCGCACCGACAGCCGGCCGACGGCGGTGTTCGTCTGCAACGACCTGATGGCCATCGGCGCCCTGCGCGCCGTGCACGAGGGCGGGCTTCGGGTGCCGGACGACATCTCCATCATCGGCTTCGACGACATCGACCTGGCGGCCTACACCAGCCCGCCGCTGACCACCGTGGCGCAACCCAAGGAACACATCGGCGCCCTGGCCGTGGACATGCTGCTCGAGCGCGTCGGCGGCCGGCGCCGCGAGGCGCGCAAGGTCATGCTGCAGCCCGAACTGCGCGTTCGGGCCAGCACGGGCCGGGCCGCAACCAGCGAAATGAAGGCACCTGCACGATGAGCACCACCACTACTACTACAACCGACTTCGAACCAGGCGCGCCGCGCATCGTGGTGCTGGGCAGCCTCAACATGGACCTGGTGCTGCGCGTGCCGCAGGCACCCGATGCCGGCGAAACGATCATGGGCCGCACCCTTGCCCGCGTGGCCGGCGGCAAGGGCGGCAACCAGGCAGTGAGCTGCGCCCGGCAAGGCGCGGCCGTGCAGATGCTGGGGTGCATCGGCGCCGATGCCGACGGGCAGGCATTGCGCGAGGCGCTGGAGCGCGACGGCATCGACACGCGCGGCGTGCGCGTGCAAGCCGACCAACCCACCGGCACAGCGATCGTGATGGTCGACGACGCCGGCCAGAACCGCATCGTGGTCATCGCCGGCGCCAATGCACAGGCGCGCGCCTCCGAAGCCGAGTTGGCCGCGGCTCTTACCGGCGCCGAGTTCCTGCTGATCCAGTTCGAGACTCCGATGGCCGAAGCCGTGCGCGCCATGCAGGTCGCGCAGCGGGTGGGCTGCAAGGTGTTGATGAACCCTTCGCCGGTGCACGCCGTGGACGACGCCTTGTGGCCGCTGGTCGATACGCTGGTCGTCAACGAGGTCGAAGCCGCCGAATTGAGCGGGCTGCCGGTGCGCCAGCCGCTGCAGGCAGCCGCCGCTGCGCGCGTGTTCCATGGCCGCGGCGTGCCCCGGATCGTTGTCACCCTGGGCCACGCGGGCGCCGTGGCGCTCGATTCGGACGGTGCGCGCCACCACCCTGCGCCCCGCATGGACGTGGTGGACACCACCGCAGCCGGCGATACCTTGACGGGTGCGCTGGCGGCCGAGCTGGCGCGCGGCGCCACGCTCGACCAGGCGCTGGGCCAAGGCATTCGCGCCGCGGCGCTGTGCGTGATGCAGCTGGGCGCCCAATCCTCCATTCCGTCGCGCGACGCGGTGCTGCACAGCGCCCCCGCGCCCATCTGGACCAGGCTGCCGTCATGAAACGCACGCCGCTGCTGCACGCCGAGCTGTCCCAGGTCATTGCGGCACTGGGCCACGGCGACACGCTGCTCATCGGCGATGCGGGCATGCCGGTGCCCACGGGCCCCAAGCGCATCGACCTGGCGCTGACGGCCGGCATCCCGTCGGTGGCCGACGTGCTCAAGACCGTGCTGCAGGAAATGCAGGTGGAGCGGGCCGTGATTGCCAGCGAGGCCCTGGACCGCAATGGCGGACGCCTGCCCGACTGGTGCGCCAGCCTGTCCGGCATTGCGCCGCAAGCGGTGTCGCACGAGGAACTCAAGCGGCTGAGCGCCGGCGCCAAGGCCGTTGTGCGCACCGGCGAATTCACGCCGTACGCGAACATCCTGCTGGTGGCGGGCGTGACGTTCTAGTGTCAGGAGTGCGCTGGCTCGATGCTGAGCTTGAGGCCGAGCGCGCGCACGACCTTGAACAGGGTGTCGCTGCTGGGCGCACGTTCGCCAGAAAGACTCTTGTAGAGGCTTTCGCGCGAAAGCCCCGTCGCGATGGCAAGTTGCGCCATGCCTCGCGCACGAGCAATCGCCCCCAGCGCCCCAGCAAGCTCTGCTGAATCGCCTTCTTCAAGCACCTGGCTCAGGTACTCGGCCACGTCCTCGTCGCTTTCGAGGTAGTTGGCAACGTCAAACGGACGGGTCTTGATTTTCTTGCTCATTTCGCAACTCCAGAGCCAGCTTCTTGGCTCGTTCTATGTCGCGCTGCTGGCCGGATTTATTGCCTCCGCCCAGCATGACGGTAAACGCCTTGGCATTGTAGCCGCATGGCTACAGATGCACAGGCGACAATCTAGGTTCGGGACTTCTTCGCCGCGACCCGCTGAGTTCGCGCTCGTGGGGTTACTGCGCCGTCCAGGGCAGCCCCACGCCGAGTGACCTGCACCGCAGCCGGCGGCGACACCCGCCCGTTCGGCACCCCTTCACGCGCACTGCGCATGAAGCGGCTCTCGACCGAAGTCACCCCCACGATCCGCGCCAGTTGCCTGCTGATGCTGATGTACGCATGGCCGATGCGGCTGTCGAAGTACAGCGAGTCGCCGCGCTCCAGGCGCACCACTTCGCCGGTGTCGAAGTGCACCTCGATGGTGCCGGACAGCACATAGGCAAACTCCTCGCCCTCGTGCCGCGCAAAGTCCTCGGGGCCTTCAATGCGCCGCGCATGCACCGTGCCCACCACCGGACTCATCATCTTGCCGGTCGCGTTCGTGCCCAGGAACTCGTAGGCAAACGACAAGCCGCGGTAGACCACGCCCTGCCCCGAGCGCGTGACAACGGGCGCATCCAGCGCCGCCGTCTTCACGCCCTCGCCCGCGAACATCGCGTTCATGTCCATCTTCAGCGCATGCCCCAGGGCTGCGAAGTTCTCGTAGCCGAGCGCCAGCTGCCCGCGCTCGGCGCGCGAGATGGTCGGGACCGAGACACCCGACAGCTGCGACAACTGCTGCAGCGTCCAGCCGAATCCCTTGCGGGCGCTGCGCAGCCGGCGGCCGAAGGTCTCCCGGTCCAGCGACTGCCCCGAGGGCTGCCCTTCCTCGCTTGCGTGCGCTTTCATGCGTTCATCCTCATAACTCCTGTGCCCTCGGGCCCGCTCATTCTGCCAGCGGGCAGCGCCGCGTCCGTGAAATCGCAGGCCCAATATTTGCGTGGGTGCAAATTGCGTATCCGCAAGTTCTCCATTGGCGAGCCTTGAGTGTTTACCCTAGAAGATCGTTCCTTTTTTGCGTATGCGCAAATTCTTGCCTACACTTCGCGGCTTCCGACGCAGCGCAATCCGGCGCCGCATCTTTCGAACATGTCCTTTCCTCCTTGCGCACCATGACCTCTGAGACCGCCGCCATCCAAGCCGACTTCCTGGTAATCGGCGCAGGCATCGCGGGCGCCTCGGTGGCCCACTGGCTGGCGCCGCATGGCCGCACCATCGTGCTCGAGCGCGAGTCGCAGCCTGGCTACCACTCCACCGGACGCTCGGCCGCGCTCTTCATGGAAAGCTACGGCACGCCACAAGTGCGCGCCCTCACCATGGCCAGCCGCGCTTTCCTCGCATCGCCGCCCGAGGGCTTCAGCGAACACCCGCTGCTCACGCCCCGCGGCGCCATGATGGTCGCCACGCCCGAGCAGCGCGCCGCGCTCGACGAGCACTGGGAGATCCTGCACGCCATGTCGCCGCGCGCGCGCCGCCTCACGCCCGAGGAAGCCTGCGCCATCGTCCCGGTGCTGCGCGCCGACCAGCTGGCCGGCGCGGTGATCGAGCCCGACGCGGCCGACATGGACGTTCATGAAATCCACCAGGGCTATCTGCGAGGCATGCGGCGCGCCGGCGGCAAGCTGGTGTGCGATGCCGAGGTCAGCGCCATGCGGCGCGAGAACGGCCGCTGGCTGGTGACTGCGGGCGGGCAGCGCTACGAGGCGCCCGTGGTCCTCAATGCCGCCGGCGCCTGGTGCGACGTGATCGGCGCCATGGCCGGTGCAATTGCGCTGGGCCTGCAGCCCTGCCGCCGCTCCGCCTTCATCTTCGCCGGCCCCGCGGGCACCAACCACGCCACCTGGCCCATGGTGCACGGCGCCTCCGAAGACTGGTACATCAAGCCCGACGCCGGCATGCTGCTCGGCTCGCCGGCCAATGCCGACCCGGTCGACCCGCAGGACGTGCAGCCCGAGGAAATGGACATCGCCCTGGCCATCCACCGCATCGAGGAAGCGACCACGCTGCAGATCCGCCGGCCAACGCGCACCTGGGCCGGCCTGCGCTCCTTCGTGGCCGACGGCGACCTGGTGGGCGGCTTCGACGAACGCGCCGAAGGCTTCTTCTGGATCGCGGCCCAGGGCGGCTACGGCATCCAGACCTCGGCCGCCATGGGCGAGACCTGCGCTGCGCTCGCACGCGGGCTGCCCGTGCCGCCCCATCCCGCCTCCTTCGGCCTCACGGCCGAGATGCTGAGCCCGCGGCGCCTGCGGGCCGCCGCCAACGCCTGAGACCCACGCCACCTGCCAAAGGAGCCCTCTTCCATGCGCATCTTCAGTGCCTCCCTCGCCACCGAAACCAACACCTTCGGCCCCATGCCCACGGGCCTGGCCTCGTTCCGCGAACGCGGCTACTTCCCCGCAGGGCAGCATCCGGACAACCTGACGCTGTTCTCGGGCCCGCTGTGGGCGGCGCGCGTGCGCGGCAAGGACCAGAAGGGCTGGACGCTCATCGAAGGCATGGTGGCGGCTGCGCAGCCCAGCGGCATCACCACGCGCCAGGCCTACGAAACGCTGCGCGAGGAACTGCTGGCCGACCTGAAGGCCGCCCTGCCCGTGGACGTGGTCCTGCTGGGCCTGCACGGCGCCATGGTGGCCGACGGCTACGACGACTGCGAAGGCGACCTGCTGCAGCGCGTGCGTGCCATCGCCGGCCCCGACACGATCATCGGCGCCGAGCTCGACCCGCACTGCCACGTCACCCCCGAGATGGTGGACAACGCCAACCTGCTGATCACCTTCAAGGAGTACCCGCACACCGACGTGCTCGAACGCGGGCTGGAGCTGGTCGACCTGTGCGTGGCCGCGGCGCAGAAGAAGATCCGCCCCGTGGCCGCCGTGGTGGACACCGGCATCATCGTCACCGTCCACACCTCGCGCGATCCGGCGCGCAGCTTC
>JAFECZ010000156.1 GCA_018241905.1 Pseudomonadota bacterium | reverse complement strand
CCGAAGCCGACACCACCCACGCACTGGCCGTGGAGCTGCGCATGCTGGCCGCGCAGTTGCGCCGCAGGCTGCGCCAGGAGGCCTCGGCCGCCGACTGGACGGAGTCGCAGCGTTCCGTGCTGCTGCGGCTGGAACGGCAGGAGGCCGCCAGCGTCACCGAGCTGGCTGCAGCCGAAGGCGTGCGCCAGCAATCGATGGGGGCCACGGTGGCCTCGCTCATCGAGGCCGGCTACGTCAAGGGCGAGCCCGATCCGGCCGATGGCCGCCGCACGCTGCTGTCGCTCACGCCGCTGGCGCGCAAGGTGTTTCGCCAGGTGCGCGCCGCGCGGGAAGACTGGCTGCAGCACGCGATCGAAGAGCGCTACTCCGCCGCCGAACAGAAACAACTGGCCACTGCCGTGCGGCTGCTGCAGCGCCTGCTGGACTGAGCGCGGCCGCCGCAACCCAAGGAACCGCTCATGCCCATCACCACGCTCGACCCGTGCACCGCGCTGGTCCTCATCGACCTGCAAAAAGGCATCGTCGGCCTGCCCACCGCGCACCCGGCAGCCGATGTCGTCCAGCGCGCGGCCCGCCTGGCAGCCGCCTTCCGCAGCCGCGGCCTGCCCGTGGTGCTGGTCAACGTGGTGGGCGGCGCACCCGGCCGCACCGACCCGCAGCCGGCCCGCGCCGCGCCGGCCGCCGACTGGGCCGAACTGGTGCCCGAGCTCGACGCCCAGCCGCAGGACATCCGCATCAGCAAGAAGACCTGGGGCGCCTTCACCGGCACCGGGCTGCAGGCGCAGTTGCAGCAGCGCGGCGTGACCCAGGTGGTGCTGGCCGGCATCTCCACCAGCATCGGCGTCGAATCCACGGCGCGGCAGGCGCAGGAGCTTGGCCTGAACGTGACGCTGGTCATCGACGCCATGACCGACACCAACCTGCAGGCGCACGAAAACAGCATCTCGCGCATCTTTGGGCGCCTGGGCGAGACCGGGCTTGCACAAGACGTGCTCGCGCGGCTGGAGGGCCGGTGAGCAGCACCTTCCGCTCGCTTCGCACCCGCAACTACCGCCTGTGGGCGGCTGGTGCGCTGGTGTCCAACGTGGGCACCTGGATGCAGCGCACCGCGCAGGATTGGCTGGTGCTCACGCACCTGACCGACCACAACGCCACGGCGGTGGGCATCGTGATGGCGCTGCAGTTCGGCCCGCAACTGGCGCTGCTGCCCTTCACCGGCCTGGCGGCGGACCGGTTGAACCGGCGCAAGCTGCTCATGGCCACGCAGGCTGCCATGGGGCTGCTGGCGCTCGGGCTGGGGGTGCTCACCCTGAGCGGGGCCGCCCAGCTGTGGCATGTGTACGTGTTCGCGCTTCTGCTGGGCTGCGTGGCGGCCTTCGATGCGCCGGCGCGCCAGACCTTCGTGGCCGAACTGGTGTCCGAAGCCGACCTGTCCAATGCGGTGGCGCTCAACTCCACTTCGTTCAATGCCGCGCGCATGGTGGGCCCGGCGGTGGCCGGGCTGGTCATCGCGGGCACGGGCCCGGGCGAGGCCTTCCTGCTCAACGCCGCTTCCTTCCTCGCGGTGCTGGCGGCGCTGGCCTGCCTGCGGCAAGGCGAGCTGTTCGCGCGCGGCGGCACGAGCGCGGCACGCAGGGGAAGCCTGATGGAGGGCTTTCGCTATGTCTGGTCGCGGCCCGACCTGCGCGCCTTGCTGGCCATGCTGTTCCTGGTGTCCACCTTCGGCCTGAACTTTCCCATCTTCATCTCGACCATGTCGGTGGGGGCCTTCCATGGCGGGCCGGGCCAGTACGGGCTGTTGTCCTCGGTGATGGCCATCGGCTCGGTCACCGGCGCGCTCATGGCGGCCCGGCGCGCGCAGCCGCGCTTCGGCGTGCTGATGACGGGCTCGGCGGTGTTCGGCCTGGGCTGCCTGGCCGCGGCGCTGATGCCGCACGTGATCGGCTTCGGCGTGGCGCTGGTCGTCACCGGCATGGCGGCGCAGACGCTCACCACATCCACCAACAGCCTGGTGCAACTTTCCACCGACCCGGCGCTGCGTGGGCGGGTGATCGCCATCCTGCTGGCCATCCTGCTGGGCAGCACGCCGCTCGGTGCACCGGTGGTGGGTTGGGTGGCCGACACCTTCGGGCCGCGCTGGGCCCTTGGCGTGGCCGCGGCGGCCGGGCTCGGGGCCGCCGCCATCGGCCTGCGCTACCTGGTCAAGTACCGCGGCCTGCGGCTTCTGCGCGAAGGTCGCCGCCTGCGCTACAGCGTGCAGCCGGCCTCGGGCGCAGCGCCCATCGCAGTTGCCGCGGCAAGCGCCGAGCAGGGCAGCGCGGCGCCCTGAACGCGCCCCCCAAGCTTTTTGAAAGTAGCTTGAGCGATTCGTAACGGGTGGGCACAATGGCCTGCCCAACAACTACGGGAGCTACCCTTGAACAAGCGTTCCTTTCTGGCAACCGGCCTGCTGGCGGTTTTCGCTGCGGCCTGTACCACCACCTCGGGTTCCGGGGGCGACCCTGCGGCGCAGCGCAGCAAGATCGACGCTTCGGTCGACAGCGCGATGACCAAGCTCTATTCGCAGGTGCCCGGTTCCCGCGAGCTGGTGGGCAAGTCCAAGGGCGTGCTGGTGTTCCCGTCGGTGGTTTCGGCGGGCCTGGGCATCGGCGGCTCCTATGGTCAAGGTGCCTTGCGCACCGGCGGCAAGACCGAAGGCTACTACAGCACCACGGCCGCATCGGTCGGCCTGCTGGCGGGCGCCGACTCCAAGGCGGTCTATGTCCTGTTCATGACGCAAGAGGCGCTCGACAAGTTCCGCGCCAGCAAGGGCTGGACGGCTGGCGCCGATGCCTCTGTGACCATGCTCAAGGCCGGTGCCTCGGCGGGCGTCGACACGCAGACTGCCCAGGCGCCCGTGCTGGGCTATGCGCTGAGCAATGCCGGCCTGATGGCCAACCTGAGCATCGACGGCACCAAGGTCAACAAGCTCGACCTCTGAGCCGGCCGGTCTGACAAGGCGTGCCGATCGGCACGCCGCCAAATAGCGCTGGTTGTACCCGAAGGCCCAGCGAACAAGGCCCGTTTGCCGCTCGTGCGGCACGCGGGCCTTTTCTTTTCTTGATCTGGATCAGACCTACCTTGTTTGAGCGTTGACACCCCGAACGTTGTTGACTTTAATTTGCCCAGTTTTCCGAGTGTTAACGACTCATCCGCAATGAACGGACAGCCCACGATGGAAGAACAACAACGCAGCCCCGCGCCCGATCTCCAGCGCAAGAAGGAGGAGTGGCGAAGCTTCCTCTTTCTCACCGCCATCATGGTGCCGGTGCTCACGGTCATGTTCGTGGGCGGTTACGGGTTCATCGTCTGGATGACCCAACTGGTGGGCGGCCCGCCGTCTCACTGAACATAAAAGTCAAGCCTTCCCGTGCAATGGGGCGCGGGAATTCGAATGAACAACCATGCGCTGCCGGCGCGAGGGGGAACGGCCATGCTCGACACAAGCGTCTGTGAACACGACCCGCCACCGGGGACGCCCGACGAATGGCACATTGCCGGCGTCGTGGTTCATTCCAATCCCGCCATGACCGGGCAGGTGCGCCAGTGCATCGAACTCATGGCCGGGGCCGAGGTGCATGCCGCCAATGCTGCCGGCAAGCTGGTGGTGACGCTGGAGGCGCCCAGTTCGCGCGCCATCTCGGCTCACCTGGAACACATGCAAAGGCTGGACGGTGTCCTGGCCGCCACGCTGGTCTACCAGCATTGCGAAGACATGGCATCGATGCAGGAGGAATTGGACGATGAGCACACGCCGGGACTTCATTAAGCGTACTGCGATGGCCGCCACCGCTTCGGTGGCCGGCGTCACGCTGCCGGCGGAGGCAGCCAATTTCGTCACCGACAGCGACATGACGCGGCTGAAGTGGTCGAAGGCGCCATGCCGCTTCTGCGGCACGGGCTGCGGCGTGACGGTGGCCGTGAAGGACAACAAGGTGGTGGCCACGCAGGGCGACCCGCAGGCCGAGGTGAACCGCGGGCTGAACTGCGTCAAGGGCTACTTCCTCTCCAAGATCATGTACGGCAAGGACCGGCTCACGCAGCCGCTCCTGCGCATGAAGAACGGCAAGTACGACAAGGATGGCGAGTTCGCCCCTGTGAGCTGGAACCAGGCCTTCGACGTCATGGAGCAGCAGTTCAAGAGGGCGCTCAAGGACAAGGGCCCGACTTCGGTGGGCATGTTCGGCTCGGGCCAGTGGACGGTGTGGGAAGGCTATGCCGCCGTCAAGCTGATGAAGGCGGGCTTTCGCAGCAACAACATCGACCCCAACGCGCGCCACTGCATGGCCTCGGCCGTGGCGGGCTTCATGCGCACCTTCGGCATGGACGAGCCGATGGGCTGCTACGACGACTTCGAGCATGCCGACGCCTTCGTGCTGTGGGGCTCGAACATGGCGGAGATGCATCCCATCCTGTGGACGCGCATCACCGACCGGCGGCTGAGCTACCCGAAGACGAAGGTGGCGGTGCTGTCCACCTTCGGCCATCGCAGCTTCGACCTGGCGGACGTGCCGGTCATCTTCAAGCCGCAGACCGACCTGGCGATCATGAATTTCATCGCCAACTACATCATCAAGAACAACAAGGTCAACCGCGACTTCGTCAACAAGCACACCGTGTTCAAGGAGGGCGTGACCGACATCGGCTACGGCCTGCGCCCCGAGCATCCGCTGCAGAAGGCGGCCAAGAACGCGGCCGACCCGGGCGCGGCCAAGCCGATCACCTACGAGGAGTTCGCGGCCTTCGTGGCCAAGTACGACATCGATTCGGTGAGCAAGCTCTCTGGCGTCTCGAAGGACAAGCTGACCAAGCTGGCCGAGCTCTATGCGGACCCCAACGTCAAGGTGATGTCGCTGTGGACCATGGGCTTCAACCAGCACACGCGGGGCACGTGGGCCAACAACATGGTCTACAACCTGCACCTGCTAACGGGCAAGATCTCCACCCCCGGCAACAGCCCGATGTCGCTGACGGGCCAGCCCTCGGCCTGCGGCACGGCACGCGAGGTGGGCACCTTCTCGCACCGGCTGCCGGCCGACATGCTGGTGGCCAACCCCGAGCACCGCAAGAAGGCCGAGGAAATCTGGAAGTTGCCCGAGGGCACCATTCCCGACAAGCCGGGCTTCCATGCCGTGCTGCAGAACCGCATGCTCAAGGACGGCAAGCTCAACGCCTACTGGGTGCAGTGCAACAACAACATGCAGGCGGCGGCCAACCTCATGCAAGAGGGCTACCCGGGCTACCGCAACCCCGACAACTTCGTGGTGGTGTCGGATGTGTACCCCACCGTCACTGCGCTGTCTGCCGACCTGATCCTGCCCACTGCCATGTGGGTGGAGAAGGAGGGCGCCTACGGCAACGCCGAGCGCCGCACGCAGTTCTGGCACCAGCTGGTGGATGCGCCCGGGGAAGCCAAGTCCGACCTGTGGCAACTGGTGGAGTTCTCCAAGCGCTTCAAGGTGGAGGACGTGTGGCCGGCCGACCTGATTGCCAAGAAGCCCGAGCTGCGCGGCAAGTCGCTGTACGAGGTGCTCTACAAGAACGGCAGCGTGGACAAGTTCGCGAACACCGAGGTCGACAAGGAATACGCCAACGCCGAGGCCAAGGCCTTCGGCTTCTACATCCAGAAGGGCCTGTTCGAGGAGTACGCAAGCTTCGGCCGCGGCCACGGGCATGACCTGGCGCCCTTCGACACCTACCACGAGGTGCGCGGCCTGCGCTGGCCGGTGGTCGACGGCAAGGAAACGCGCTGGCGCTACAAGGAGGGCACCGACCCCTACGTGAAGGCCGGCACCGGCTACCAGTTCTACGGCAACCCCGACAACAAGGCGGTGATCTTCGCGCTGCCCTACGAGCCGCCTGCCGAGTCGCCCGACAAGGAATACCCGATGTGGCTGGCCACCGGCCGCGTGCTGGAGCACTGGCACTCGGGCTCCATGACGCGGCGCGTGCCGGAGCTGTACCGGGCCTTTCCCAACGCGGTGTGCTTCATGCACCCGGAAGACGCCAAGGCGCTGGGCGTGCGGCGCGGCGTGGAGGTCGAAGTGGTGTCGCGGCGCGGCCGCATGCGCACCCGCGTCGAGACGCGCGGGCGCGACACGCCGCCGCGCGGCCTGGTCTTCGTGCCGTGGTTCGACGCCAGCCAGCTGATCAACAAGGTGACTCTGGACGCCACCTGCCCGATCTCGCTGCAGACCGACTTCAAGAAATGCGCGGTCAAGATCGTGAAGGTCTGAACATGACAGGAGGTACCCCCATGTTCATGCAGGCCCTGTGGCGCCCCATGCGCCTCGCCGTCTTCCTGCTGCTCGCGGTAGTGGCTGCGCTGGCCGCGCAGGCGCAGTCCAAGGGCGCGCCGCCGGCGCCGGTGGTCGACTCGATGCGCGGCAGCACGCCGGTCGACAAGGAAAGCAGCCCGCCCATCCTCTACCCGACGGAGAACAAGGACGTGCGCCGCACCCGCAACTATGCGATGCAGCCGCCCACCATTCCGCACACCATCGACGGCTACCAGGTCGACAAGGACTTCAACCGCTGCATGTTCTGCCATGCGCGCACCGCGGCCGAGGCGGCCAAGTCGATTCCGGTGAGCATCACCCACTACATGGACCGCGACAACAACGTGCTGGCCGACGTGTCGCCGCGCCGCTATTTCTGCACGCAGTGCCACGTGCCGCAGGCCGACGCAAAGCCGCTGGTGGGCAACAGCTTCGTCGACGTTGAGCAGCTGCTGCAGCGCAAGCCCGGCGTCATGGGCTCGTCCAAGTAGGCAGCGGGCGCCACATGTTCGATCTCATCAAGCGCTACTGGAAGACCATCACCCGGCCCAGCGCCTACTACAGCCTGGGCTTCCTGACGCTGGGCGGCTTCGTCGCCGGCGTGGTGTTCTGGGGCGCCTTCAACACCGCGCTGGAGCTGACCAACACCGAGACCTTCTGCACCGGCTGCCACGAGATGCGCGACAACGTCTACCAGGAGCTGCAGACCACCATCCACTTCACCAATCGAAGCGGCGTGCGCGCCAAGTGCTCGGACTGCCACGTGCCGCACAACTGGACCACCAAGATCGCCCGCAAGATGCAGGCCTCCAAGGAGGTGTGGGGCAAGATCTTCGGCACCATCGATACGCGCGAGAAGTTCCTCGACCATCGGCTGGAGCTGGCGCAGCACGAGTGGGCGCGCTTCAAGGCCAACGATTCGCTGGAGTGCCGCAACTGCCACGACTACGGCTCCATGGACTTCACGCGCCAGAGCCCGCGCGCGGCCGAGATGCATTCCACCTACCTGGCCGACAAGGAAAAGACCTGCATCGATTGCCACAAGGGCATCGCGCACCACCTGCCCGACATGGCCAAGGCGAAGGAGCAGTAGCGCGTGGGTCCTGGCAGTGCTGGAGCAATCGCAGCGGATACGGCACTTCGTGCCCAGGGGTTGGGTTTTTCGCGCGGCGGGCGGCGCGTGTTCGAAGGCATCGGCTTCGAGCTGCGGCCCGGGCAGCTGCTGCAGGTGCTGGGCGCCAACGGCAGCGGCAAGACCAGCCTGCTGCGCGTGCTGGGCGGCCTGCTTCCCGCGGACGAGGGCGAGCTGTGCTGGGGCGGCGAGCCCGTGCGCGGCGGCCAGCCCGAGTTCGCGCAGGCCGTGGCCTACCTGGGCCACACCAACGGCATCGACGCCGACCTGAGCGGCGCGGAAAACCTGCGCTTTGCGGCGCGCATGGCCGGGGTCGACGACGCGCTCTCGCGCGTGGCCGATGCCCTGCGGGCCATGGGGCTGGACCCGGCGTCGCAGGCGCCGGTGCGAACACTCTCGCAAGGCCAGCGTCGGCGCGTGGCGCTGGCGCGGCTCGTACTGCTGCGCCGCACGCTGTGGCTGCTGGACGAGCCGGTGAGCTCGCTCGATGCCGCCTCGGGCGAGCGCTTCTTCGCGCAGCTGGATGATCACCTGCGCGAAGGCGGCATGGCGGTGGTGGCCACGCACGAGGTGCTGCCTGCGGCATCCCGGACGCTTCAGCTGGGGGAGTGACACGCATGGCCCGCGCCTTCCCTGCCATCGTGCTGCACGACCTTTCGCTGGCCTGGCGGCGGCGCGGCAGCGTGCTGTCGAGCCTGCTGTTCTTCGTCATTGCCTGCAGTCTGTTTCCCTTGGCCCTGGGCCCGGAGCCGCAGCAGCTGCGCGCCCTGGCGCCCGGCATCCTGTGGGTGGCGGCCTTGCTTGCCTCGATGCTGTCGCTGTCGCGCCTGTTCGTGCAGGAGCATGCGGACGGCAGCCTGGAGCAGCTGCTGCTCTCGCCGCATCCGCTGGCTCTGCTCGCGCTGGCCAAGACCTGCGCGCACTGGCTCACCAGCGGGTTGCCGCTGCTGTTGCTGACGCCCTTGCTCGCCCAGCAGTACAGCCTGCCGGCGGCGCCGGCGCTTCTGCTGGCCTTGTCGCTGCTCATCGGCACGCCGGTGCTCAGCCTGGTCGGGGCCGTGGGTGCCGCGCTGACGCTGGGCGTGCGCGGCGGCGCGGTGCTGCTGTGCATCCTGGTGCTGCCGCTGTGCACGCCGGTGCTGATCTTCGGCGCAGGCGCCGCTGCGGCGGCCGACGCCGGCATGAGCGTGCTGCCGCAGCTGTCGCTGCTGGGTGCCTGCCTGGCGCTGGCGCTCTTTCTGTGTCCGCTGGCCACCGCGGCCAGCCTTCGAATCGCGATGGAATGATCCAAGCATGAGCCGAGCCTTTCCACCGCAACACACGCTGGCCGCCGCGCCTGCCCGGCGCAACGCGTCGCGCTGGCTGGCCTATGCGTCGCCGGTGCGCTTCTATCCGCTGGCGGGTCGGCTGGCGCCGTGGTTCTTCGCGGCGGCGGCGCTGTGGGCGGTGGCCGGGCTGTGGGTGGCCTTCCTCGTGGCGCCCACCGACGCGCAGCAAGGCGAGGTCTACCGCATCATCTTCATCCACGTGCCTGCCGCGTGGATGTCGATGTTCATCTACCTGGTGATGGCGATGTACTGCGCCCTGGCCGTGGTGCTGCGCACGCGGCTGTCGTCAATGATGGCTTCTGCGCTGGCGCCCACCGGCGCCATGTTCACCGCCATCGCACTCATCAGCGGCGCCCTGTGGGGCGAGCCGACCTGGGGCACCTGGTGGGTGTGGGATGCCCGGTTGACTTCCGAACTGCTGCTCCTGTTCCTGTACCTGGGCTTCATTGCGCTGGAGTCGGCCATCGACGAGCCGCGCCGCGCCGAGCGCGCCTGTGCCGTGCTGGCGCTGGTGGGCACGGTCAACCTGCCGGTCATCTATTTTTCGGTGCGGTGGTGGAACACGCTGCACCAGGGCGCATCGGTCAGCCTCACGGCCGCGCCGTCGATGGCCCACACAATGCTCGCCGGCATGCTGCTGATGACGCTGGCCTGCTGGATGTACGCCATTGCGGTGTCGCTGGTGCGGGTGCGCTGCATCCTGCGTGAACGCGGCCTGGCAGGCGGGCAGGCCACGGGGGAGGGGGCATGAGCCTGCTGCACGACATCTTCGCTGGCGGCCATGCGAGCTTTGTCGCCGCGGCCTTTGCCTCGGCCATCGCGCTGATGGGTGCAGAACTGCTGCTGCTGGCTCGCCGCTCGCGCAAGACCCAGGGGCCGGACCAATGACCCGCCGGCAACGCCGCCTGGCCCTGCTGCTGGCCGCACTGCTGTGCGGCGGCGCCGCCGTGGCCCTGGTGCTCAATGCCTTCAATTCCAACCTGGTGTTCTTCTTCAGCCCGAGCCAGGTGGCGGCCAAGGAGGCGCCCGTGGCGCGCAGCTTCCGGCTGGGCGGGTTGGTGGAGCCCAACTCCGTGCGCCGGGAAGGCGACGGCATGACGGTGCGCTTCGTGGTCACCGATTCTGCGCGTACGGTGCCCGTCATCTATCGCGGCCTGCTGCCCGACCTGTTCCGCGAAGGCAAGGGCGTGGTGGCGCGCGGCAAGCTGCGGGAAGACGGCACCTTCGTTGCCACCGAGGTGCTGGCCAAGCACGACGAGAACTACATGCCGCCCGAGGCCGCCGATGCACTGCAGAAGGCCGAGCAGGTGCGCAAGCAGATGGGCGCAGGAGCCGACCCGCGATGAACGCAGAGCTGGGCCACTTCTGCCTGATTCTCGCCTTGCTGGTGGCCGCGGTGCAGGCGGTGCTGCCGCTGGCTGGCGCGGCACTGCAACGCCCGCGCTGGATGGCCGTGGCCAAGCCCGCCGCACGGCTGCAGTGCCTGCTGGTGGTGCTGGCCTTTGCCGCGTTGACATGGTGCTTCGTCGACAACGACTTCAGCGTGCGCTACGTGGCCACCAACTCCAACAGCGCCTTGCCGCTGGCCTACCGCATGGCGGCCGTGTGGGGGTCGCACGAGGGCTCG
>JAFECZ010000155.1 GCA_018241905.1 Pseudomonadota bacterium | reverse complement strand
GTTTGCGTCGGCGGCATCTGAGCTGCGAATCGCTCCACCTGCTCTGCCAGGTAGATCTCACCCTGCCGGCGCAGCGTCTGCGCCGTCGACCGCCAGTCGTGCACCACAGCCTCTCGCGTGTGCCGGAGTGTTTCATGACCCCGCTCGATAGAGCCGTCCCCGCGTTTGAGCGCCTCCACGATAGCAATCACTTTTTTACGCATGAAGCTCGACGACCGGGGCGGAGTGCGTTCGCTGCGCTCCGCCACACCCAGTTTCCCGAACGCTCGCATTGCCCGCAACCGATGGTGGATAGGATCCTTTAGAGGCCGGCGAACCTGGCCGCGCACCTGGCGAGGCGTCGCATTGGCGGGAACCCCTTGTTCCCGCATCAGTTCGGCGAACTGTTCGCGCCAGCGGCGTAGCGTGTCCTTGCGAATGTAGAGTCGCTCGCCAGCCTTGAACTCGTGCTCGCACTTGACTACCAGATGCACGTGCGGATGGGGTTGGTCCGTGTGCAGAGCCATGGCATATCGATACTGGAGCGCGAAGTTCTCCCGAGCGAACATTCTGGCCGCCGCCAGAACCTTCTCCGGCGCAGTGCCGGCAGGCATTGAAAGCACGATGTTGTGAACAAGTTTGGGCCGGAAGTCCTTCTCGCCTTTCGCCGGTTTCGGTCGGTACTGACTGCGGCACAGGTCGAGGTTCCAATCCTCTGCGATCTCCCGCCCTGCGTCTTTGCCTTGTGCCGAGACGCCTTCGTCTGTCTCCAGCGCCAGCTTGCCGTGCCGACCGATGTAACTGAGGTGGGCAATGACACCGCCGGAGTCGCGCCCGCCACCTGAGACCTTCACCATGACTTCGGGCACATGTGAGACCGTGCGTTTGATCTGCTGGAGTTGCTCCTGGCCAAAACGCAGTACTCGGCCAGGACCGCGCCGCCCATGGCTCACGATGTCCAGCGCCATGTCGCGTTCAACAACACCCAAGGAGCGCGATCTCACCAACCGCCTAGGCACGACCGGCCTCCCAGCTCATCAGGTTTCGGCGCACCACTGCGGCCGATGCTTCGCGCGCTGATTCGACTTCGTAGCGCACGCATACAAGCAGATCACGAAGCTCCGAAGCCGTCGGTTCGGCCAATTTGTTCGGCATGTCGAACATACGAATCTGTCGACCCAATGCCGCCAGCTGCGTACTCACCGCTTTGATCAGGTCCAGCTCCTTGGGTGGCAGCACATCCACTAGCCGTACATGGTTGTGGATGAGAAGCGCCAGGTACGTGCCGGTCTTCATGTTCCGCGCGCTCGCACGTTCAGCTGCTCGCGCACGGTCGCCGTGGCGAAGGCGAAGTGTGACGCGGTCCCTAGGTGAAGTGTCCGTCTCAGCGTGACTCCCATGCGCAGTCACCTCTGAATCAACCACGCGCGGTTCGTTGGAGTACAGCACTTCATCGACGAGTTTCGAGAGAAGGCTCGACTCGGTGAGCTGCTCACGCGCCGCAAGCACGGCGAATCTTGCCTTCGCGTCGGGAGACAACCGCATCGAAACCACAGCGGATCGAACAGCGTTGGTCACTGCAAACACCAAGGTGTAAACGATGTCTGACGCCACTCTATCCTGCCCTCAAGACCGCACAAGGACTCCACGTTCGGCATGCCGACACCCGGATCAATCGACATCGCTCATACACGAGCCACATCTTGGGCAGCTCGCACACCGGCCACCCCCAGCTTGGACCAACGGCCTCATGAGGTGGCCGAGAGCGCGCAGGCCTAAGACGGGTCAAGCCTGGATATCCGCCGTCCCAGCGATCGCACCTACAGTCCATCCGCATAGCAGTCCGCCCAATCCCAAGGACAGCCAGCTGTCAGGGTGATCGACTTGTGTAAGGCTGGCATCCTTCGTCGCGTGCTTGCGGCCGAGTGGCTGCAAAGGTTCGACGCGAACCACCTCAACGACGCTTGCGAAACGCTGGACGGTCGCCGTGTGGTTCTCTTAGGTTCGAGTGCACGTATAAACAGGTTTACACATCATTGCAAAGAGCGTATAAACGTGTTTATACAATCAAGGAGCTGAAAATGAGCATTGGGTTTCAGAAAGCACATGAAGTCACTGGGGCGCCTCAGACGATCAAGGAGTGGGGCAATGGCCTCGGCATGCGAATCACTGCCAGTCTGGCGCGCGCGGCGCATATCAAAAGCGGCACGCCGGTGATCGTTGAGGCCGTCGACGAAGGGCTGCTGGTTCGTGTGGTCGGCGAACCCAAGCGCACGCTGGAAGATCGGTTGGCGGCTTACGACTCCAAGAAGCACGGCGGCCAATTCGTTGGGGATGGTCTGGTCGGTATTGAGCGTTTCTAATGGCGGCGACCTCCTCCACCTGGGCACCAGATCGCGGCGACATGATTTGGATCGACTTCAGCCCCGGACACGGCAACGAGATGCAGGACGTTCACCCAATGCTGGTGTTTTCGACGCGTCTGTTCAACGAGAAAACGGGGCTGGTGATCGGTCTACCGATGAGCACCTCCGCCGAGAAAAACGATGACAATCCCTTCGCGGTGAAATACACAGCCAAGGGCATCACCGGCTACGTATTGGCGCACATGCCCAAGTCTTTCGGTTGGCGCGAGTGTCATGCGAAGCCGCATCCGTGGGGCAGAGCTCCGGTGAAATTGATGGAAGAAGCCTGCGAACTGTTCAAGGACGTGCTCGGCTTCTAATTCGCCCTTCCGCCACGCGCGTGTGCGCTCACAGCTTGTGCACGATGGTCCGCAGCACAGGCCCCCTAATACCGATCCAGCTTCCCCCCACGGGAATACGCAGCGGTACCCGCAACGCTCGGCAGTTCGCGGGCCTCCCACCCGAGAGTGTCAGGTCGTTTGTGCAGGTACCTCTGGATGGTGTTGTGAGACAGGTCTCCCGGGCCAGGTACCGCCCTAGCGGGCTACCATCTTGGTGTGAGAAACGCGAGTCGAGGCGGGCCTCTTCACGCAGAGTTCTTGGACCTGCCTGCGGCCCGGGTCGGCTTCGCTGATCGGGCGCCTGCCCTCAAGACCGCACAAGGACTCCACCTTCGGCATGCCGACACCCGGATCCATCGACATCGCTCACACTTCAGCCACATGTTGGGCAGTTCACACACCGGCCACCCCGCCCAGCTCGGCATTTGGAGCACGTGCGTGTTGTGAATACTGACAGGCGCGGCGGGGCATCGGTACGCACGCCCCGCCGGCGCCGAAGCGGCCGGCCCCTCCAAGACTGCAAGCGCCTTTCAGAGGCCGAAGCGCGCAAGAGAGGTCGCCGGCCAACGGCGACCTCCATGAGCCGGCACCGGCTCAGGCCACGATGCGTCCTGCGAGACGTGCGTCTCGGGCGTACGCACTCAGGGGCTTCACCGGATGGAATCCCCGATCCCGTTGGACGGGTAGCTCACCGCCCGTGCAAAGTTCCTCCAACTCGTCCAGGTCGATGTAACCCATCTCCGGAAAGCCCAGATCTGCGAGGCCGAAGGCAATCCCAGGTGTGCGCGGATCGATGGACGAGAGCAGCCAGGCAGCCTGCGTGCCCGGCACGATCAACTTCACGATTGGCGGCGGATCGAAGAGCTCGCCGCGCTCCTCGTGCAGCCGGGCCATCAGGCCGTTGGCCCGCAGCAGGTCGAACTGCGCGTCGGTGAGGAAAGAAAAGGCGCACGTGCTGAAGGAAGCAGTGGAAGAGGTAGCCATGAGATGCTCCTGGACGGTTGCGGGCGGGATTGCCCGGGACCGTGTCGGGTCACGCGGCAGCGCAGCAGTCAAGGCTCGAAGACGGCCGCAGGCCGCAAGCACGCCTTGGCGTGCGCAGGCCTTGACGGCGAGAACCGTGTGGCACGATGAAGGTCACAGCAAGCCAGCCCACCCGGGCGCCACGGGCCAGCACGATGCGAAGCGAGCTGGACCGACGGCCGCATGCGCGGCCAGGGGCTCGCAAGGCAAAGCGCGGTCGCGACGTCAGCGCGGAGCGCTGGACAATCGCGGTGAATCAGGTTCCGGTGTCCAAAATCAACGGAAGGAAATGGAGGCTTTTTCGATGACCACCGCGACTGTTTCAAGCAAGGGCCAGATCACTCTTCCTGCCGAAGTCCGGCAAGCGCTGCGTGTCGAAGCAGGCGACCGCGTCGAGTTCGTCCGGGTGGCGCTCGGGCGCTTCGAGCTGATTGCAGCAACGCAGTCGATCCGCTCCCTCAAGGGAATGTTCGGGCGCCCGACAAACACCGTACCCATCGAGGACATGAACAGGGCCATTGAGGCCAGAGGGTCGACGGCTCGATGATCGGAATCAACATCAGGCGACATCCGTAAGCGCGGGCTGTGAACGGACGATGACCTTCGACAAAGGTGCCGCACAGAACGCCGGGATGACGCTAGTTGCTTGGCGGTAAGGGCGCAAGTCAAAGGATGCCGGCACGACAGCGGGAGGCTACCCAACTGGGTAGGAGCACTTTCCCGCCATGGCCAGCCAGTGCATCTTGGTGCGGGAAGCCCGAGTCGACGCGGGCTTCTTCACGCAGACTACTTCTTGGACCTGCCCGCGGCCTTGCCGCGTCCTGCGGCCCGGGGCGGCTTTGCTGATCGGGCGCCTGCCGCAGCGCGCGGTGACTTCGTGGCGCGCCTTGATGCCGTTGTCTTCACGGCGACCGGAGATACACCCGGCGCCGCAGGCGCTGGGCCTTTCGTACCAAGTTCGGTGATTTCGCTCTTGCTCAGCGCCCGCAGCGCCGCCAGGCGCTGAAGTTGTTCGGTATTGGGCCGGCTCTTGCCCTGCTCCCAGTGAAAGATGGTGGCACCGCTCATGCCGACCAGGGCGCCGTAGGCGGCGGCCGACAAGCCGACCTTGGCGCGATGCGCAGCAAGCCGGCTGGCACTGAAGCGTCGCGCGGTGCCGTCAGCAGGGCCAGCGGCATCGTCGGCGCCGGGCGTTGTCGCGATCGCCATCCGGGACTGCCTGGCTGCTTGGCGGTCCTGTTGTTTCAACTGTTTGTGCACATCGGCCAGCTCTCGGCGCAGTTGTGCGATCGCGCTGCGATAGTGCAGGTTGGCCTTCTTCAGGCTTTCGATCTCGGCGCGAACCTCCTTGCGGGCGATGCGTGAGATTTCCGATTTCAGGACAGAAGCGATATTGGTCATGGGGCCCCATTCTGAAGGCTTCGCCCGACGGCTTCGAGAAAACCCGTCGCCAACGAACCGGATGCCCCCGAAAGCAGGCGCCCCGAGGCAGCGCAATAAAAGGCCGGCAACGCCGGCCTCTAGCACTGCAACGTCAGCGGCCGATGCGCCGCAGCGCCAGGTCCCACAGCCCCGTGTTCAGCCGCACGTTCTCGCGAATGGCGCGAATGCCCCGTGTGTGCATCGCGCGGCCCTGCGCTGTGCGCCCGGGCAGCCCACCCTTGAGAATCGCCTCTTGCGTGCGGTTGAAGACCCGCCAGACATCGTCGCCCACATCGGCCATGCGGCGCTGCGCCAGCAGCTGGGCCGGCTGGACCGGTGGCTCGCTGTGCTCAGGAAAGCGCAGCTTGAGCGCCTCGCGCGCGAAGTCGAGCTGCTGGCCACCCGTGAGCTCGGTGGCTCGCATCTCCTGCACCGCCTCGCCGACGCGGCCGAAGTCCTGGGTGATACGCTGCGCGGCCTCGACCACATTGGCCACCACGTTGCCGCGATGGCTCACATGCACCAGCCCGAAGTCGCCCAGGGTGGTGAGCAGCCCGTTCAGGCAGATCGGACGGAACAGGCCGGCCCGCAGGGTGTAGGCACCGCGTCCGTCGTGCGAGTTGATCAGCACGATCTCGCCGATCACGTCGTCAAAGCTCAGCGTCTCGCGCACGGGCTGAAAGCGCAGCAGATGGCGCCCGTGTTCGCCGGTGCCCACGCGCGCGCGGGCCTGCACGGCGTAGGTGGGTGCAAAGCCCGCGTCCATGAGTGCCGTGACGATGTCCTTCGTGCTGATGAAGACATACCGGGGACCGGTGGTCTCGGCGGCCCGCTCGGCAAAGACCGCGGGTGCACGCTGACGCACCTCCTGCAACGAGAGGCTGGTACGCGCCGCATGGGACAGCGAAGAGCCCGAAGCAAGGGATGAAGATACGAAGGTCATGATGAACTCCTGAGGTGAAACGCAGGCGGGATTGCCTGCGTCGCGCCCCACAGGCACGCGGCAGCGCAGCAGTCAAGGCTCGAAGACGGCCGCAGGCCGCCAGCACGCCCGGGCGCGCGCAGGCCTTGACGGCGAGAACCGCGTGCGACGCTCAAGCGACACAGGCAAGCTCGCCCCTACTCCCCGATGGCTTCCTTTCCTCCGGTCGAAGGGCCGGCAGGATGATGTGCTCACCAGTGGGTTGCCACACCCACCCCGTCGGCGATGCGCAGGATGCGCGCGGCGCTCTGATGAAGCCGCTGGCGGTCCGCCTCGCTCAACGCGTGCCCGTGGGCCAAGTTGCCCGCGGCCACCGCCACCACCAGCGCGTCCTCGCGCAGCAGCGCCAACGCTTCGCGCGCCGGCAACCCCATCGGGCGGCACGGCAACCGGTGCGCCTGCGGCCCTGCGCCGCTGGGCGGCTCCTCGGCCCAGGCGCCCAGGGCTTGGGCGGCTTGCACGAAGCCCAGGCCGTGCGCGGCCATGTGATACGCGAGCACGTCGCCGCCGCGCGCGCCGCATCCAGCCATGCAGCAAAAGCCGCCGCTGCTCAGGTTCACCCGCATGCTGTCGCTGCCGCCGTGGAAGACGCAGCGCGTGGTGCGCCAAGCGCCTTTGCCCGTCAGCACCAGGTCCTGGCTCTCGAAGTAGGCCTGGGGCGCAGGCAACCGATCGTGCATCAGTGGCATGACGATCTCCTCGAAGCCTGGCGCTCCAGCTGTTCCCTTCGGGCTGCTTTTGGTGAGTCCTCGGGGGGTGCGGGGGGAACGCCCGCGGGACGTCGACGAGCCTGGCCACGGGGCGCCGGCGCGCTAAGCGGGGCGCGCACAGACGTTGCAGGAAGATGAAGGAGAAGTTGAAGGAGAAGTGCGTGCATGGGCCCGGGCCTTTCTGCGGCGGACGCCGCGGTGGGGAATGGATGGATCTGCTTTCGGAGCCGCCTCGGCGCCATCCCGGCGAGCGCCCAGCGATCGCGGTCCAGGGACCGCTGGCGGTGGCGAAGCCCTGGCCCTGGACGGCGGAGCGCGCGAGCCAGGCGTCGAGCAAGGAGGCGGCTCCACGGCAAGCGGCCATCCCGCCAAGCGGGCGTGCACGTACAGGCCACCGGGCCGCGCACGCACGCCACTCGTTCGCGAACGCAAGTGGGCACCCAGGCCCCTCGCCCCGGGGCGACAACCCGGACGCGCTCGGGCAACCCGCCGCGCGTCCGGGAAGCCGTCATGGCCCCGAGGCCGAGGCGAAGCGTTTCGGCCGAGCGCGCCAAGCCCTCGCCGAAGGCGCCGGTATCCCCGCGCAAAAGCGGTGCCCACGGCGCCCACGGCGCCCATGGGGCCCGTGCGGCCCGTGCGGCCCGTGCGGCCCGCGGCCCCGCCCCCTCGAGCCCTCGTGACGGGGCTCTCCAACGCCCCGTCAACGCCGCCCCGCCACAGCGCATCCATCAGATTCGCCGCTCACGCGCAACCGTTGCTTCTCCTTCGCTCCCAACGCTTTCCTGTGCGCGGCACGGCGCCCCCGCAGCCAGGCCGCGTCACCCTGCAATCCTGTCACCTCGGCGTGCATCCGGTGCACGCCCCCACCCAAACTGGTAGTTGGATGTCGAGCGCGCGCCGTCCACCATCGGCGCAGTTCCAAGCTCCATCGCTGCGAGGCCGGCCATGCGCACACTGCTCATCGACAACCATGACTCCTTCACCTACAACCTCTACCAGTACCTGGCGGCCTGCAATGGCCAGGTGCCCACGGTGGTGCGCAACGACGAGCGCTGCTGGCCGGAGGTGCAGCGCGAGGGTTTCGACAACATCGTGATCTCGCCCGGCCCGGGTCGCCCGCAACGCGCGAGCGACCTGGGCCTGACGGCCGACGCGCTGCGCCACGCGGACGTGCCGATCCTTGGCGTTTGCCTGGGCCACCAGGCGATGGCCCACTACTGCGGCGCCACGGTGGGACTGGCCTGTCGCCCGATGCACGGGCGCCTGGACGAGGTCTCGCACACGGACAGCGAGCTCTTTCATGGAATTCCTTCGCCCTTCCAGGCCGTGCGCTACCACTCGCTGGCTGCCACGCACCTGCCGCCCGACCTGGAGGAGCTGGCCTGGGCGCCCGATGGCACCCTCATGGCCCTGCGCCATCGCCACCGCCCCTGGTGGGGCGTGCAGTTCCATCCTGAGTCGGTGTGCACCGAGTTCGGCGCGCGCCTCCTGTCCAACTTCGCGAACCTGAGCCGCGCGTGGTTGGAGCGCCGCCAGGACGCGGTGGGTGCCACTGGTGCCTGGGGTGAACAGGACCTCCTGCGCCGCGCATCGCGGCGCGACCCGGACGCCGAGCCCACCACCCGACTGAGCCTGCACGTGCATCGGCTGGACACCTTTCCCGACCCCGAGGCTGTCTTCACCCAGTGCTTCGCCGACGCGGACGCCGCTTTCTGGCTGGACAGCAGCGCCAGCGATCAGCCGCAAGGGCGCTTTTCCTACATGGGCGATGCCCGCGGCCCCGCAGCGGAAGTGCTGCGCTACCGCAGCGCGCCGCGCGAGCTGCAGGTGCAGCGCGTCGCCGAGACCGCGGCCGACACCGCCGCCCCCGAAAGCGTTTTCGATCACCTCGCCATCGGCCTCGCACGCCGGTCCGTTCCGACCGGTGCCTGGCCCTTTGACTTTGTCGGCGGCTACGTGGGCTACTTCGGTTATGAGCTGAAGAACGAGCTGCAGGAGCCGCCGCAGGGCGCGGCTGTGCACACCGCCGCCACGCCCGATGCCCTGTGGCTGTTCGCAGACCGCCTGGTCGCCTTCGACCATAGCGAGGGCGAGGCATGGCTGCTGTGCCTGGACGAAGGTCCATTGTCGCCGGCGAACGCGCAGTGGATGACTCGGATGCGTGAGCGGCTGCAGCAGCCAGCCTTTGCCGCGCCGCCACCGGAACCGCCACCCAGTCACCATGCGACGGGCGGCACGGATGCGCCGCTGCTGGATCTCCAATGGCGCATCGACCTGGAGCAGTACCGGGCGCTCATCCTGCGCTGCCAGGAGGAGATCTTGCAGGGCGAGACCTACGAGGTGTGCCTGACCAACCAGCTGCGCGGCGCGGGCGACATCGACGCCCTGCGCACCTACCGGTGGCTGCGCAGCCACAACCCGGCGCCGTATGCCGCGTACTTGAAGGCGGGTCACCTCGAGGTCCTGTGCGCCTCACCCGAGCTGTTCCTGCAGCTGTCGGCAGATCGAACGCTGGAATCCAAGCCCATCAAGGGAACCACCGCGCGGGGCGCGACACCCGAGGAGGATGCGCGCAACGCGCGCTTCCTGACCGAGGACGAGAAGACGCTGGCCGAGAACCTCATGATCGTGGACCTGCTGCGCAACGATCTCACGCGCGTGTGCGAGGTCGGAAGCGTCCATGTGCCGCGCCTCTTTCATGTGGAATCGTTTGCCACCGTGCACCAGCTGGTGAGCACCATCCGGGGCCGCCTGCGCGAGGGCCTGTCCATCATCGACGCAGTGCGCGCCACCTTCCCGGGGGGCTCGATGACCGGGGCCCCCAAGGAGCGCACGATGCACATCCTCGATGATCTGGAGAGCGGACCGCGCGGCATCTACTCGGGCAGCCTGGGCTTCTTGTCGCTGGACGGCCAGGCCAAGCTCAACATCGTGATCCGCACCATCGTCAGGGACGGCCAGGAGGTCTGCATCGGCGCTGGCGGCGCGATCGTCGCGATGTCGGACCCCGATGCCGAGGTGCAGGAGGTGCAGCTCAAGGTCGAGGCCCAGGTGGCCGCGCTGCGGGCCAGCGGCGCCCTGCCCCCGCGATCCGAGCCTGGCGCCCCCGCCTCGCTGCCCGATGGCCAACGCCACTGAGAACAGGCGCGCCATCGCGCTGATGCTGCTGGCCATGGCCTGCTACGTGGCCAATGATGCGCTCATCAAGCTCGCGGCGCCGCACTGCACGGCCGGCCAGATCCTGGCACTGCGCGGCATGTGCGCCAGCGCCATCGTGCTGGCCATTGCCTGGCCTGCCAGGGCCTTGCCCGCCTGGCGCACCGGCCTGCGGCCGATGGTGGGCGTGCGGGTGCTGCTGGAAGTGACGACCGCGCTCACATCGGTCCTTGCACTGGCGCGCATTCCGCTGGCCACCGTCACCGCCCTCATGATGGCTGCGCCTCTCATCATCACGACCCTGAGCATGGCCAGTGGCCTGGAGCCGCGCCGCATGGGACGCGTCCTTGCCACCGCGCTGGGCTTCGGCGGCGTCCTGATGGTGCTGCAGCCCGCTGCGCAGTCGGGCGATCCGGGTAGCGCGGCGGGCCTACTTTTTGCGCTCG
>JAFECZ010000154.1 GCA_018241905.1 Pseudomonadota bacterium | reverse complement strand
CGATGTGAGGTGAAGGCAGAACCCGGCCATCCTGGAGCAGTTGGCGCAGTCCAACTGATCCAGGCACGGCGTCAGCCGTGGCGGTGCGAAGCAGACCCGCCGCGGGCCCGTGTCCGACAGGGCCCGCGGGGAAATGCGTTAAAAATGGGACTTCCTAAAAACATTCAGGAGGTCTTGAGATGCGTTTGCGAACCGGAATCTTGCTCGTGGTCGTGCTGCTCATTGCAGCACTGGCATTCTTGAACTGGGGCACCTTGTCGCAGCCGACGTCGATGTCGGTGGGCTTCACCCAGGTCAGCGCGCCGCTGGGGCTGGTGATGCTGGGCCTGACGGTGGTGCTCGGCGTGGTGTGCCTGGCCTACGTGTTCTACCTGCAGAGCTCGGTCATGCTGGAAACACGCCGCCACAACAAGGAAATGCAGACCCAGCGCGACCTGGCCGACAAGGCCGAGGCCTCGCGCTTCACCGAGCTGCGCAACTACCTCGATGCGCAGGAGCAGGGCCGCGCGGCACGCAACGCCGAGATGGTGTCGCGCCTGACCACGCGCATCGAGCAGATGGAGTCCACCTTCAAGTCCCGCGTGGACCAGTCGGACAACAGCACGGCCGCGCACATCGGCCAGCTGGAAGACCGCATCGAGCGCCGCGCCGCGCCTGCGGACATCAATCCGCAGATCTGATCCGAAAAAACCAGGGGCCGCCTGGCCCTGGCCTTACTTCGCCTGAAGGACCCAGGCGGCCAGCTTCTTGGCTTCGGCCTCGCTCACCTGCGTGTTGGCAGGCATGGGGACCGGGCCCCAGACGCCCGAGCCGCCCTTCATGATCTTGGTGGCCAGCATGTCGGCTGCGCCCTTGGTGTCCTTGTATTTGGCCGCCACGTCCTTGAAGGCGGGGCCGATCACCTTCTTGTCCACCGCATGGCAGGCCATGCAGTTCTTCGATTGGGCCAGTTGCAGGTCGGCCAGCGCCGGGGCGGCCAAGCCAGTGGTCAGGGACAAAAACAACAGTGCTTTCTTCATGGGGATCTTTATCGTCAGAGCCTGCGCTACAGTGGGGGAGTTACGCTTTTTGACATTCTAGGAGTGCCGTGGGCGTATCGAAGAATACATCCCGGAGGGTATAGCAATGTGGTTCCTGGGCCTGGGCCTTTTGGGCGTGGTGCTGAAATTCCTGGAGATCGGGCCGGTGGGGCAGTGGTCCTGGTTCGTGGTGCTCATTCCCTTCGGCCTGGCGATCGCGTGGTGGGCCTGGGCCGACTGGTCCGGCTACACCAAGCGCAAGGCGGTGGAGCGCGACGACCAGCGCCGGCAGGATCGCATCGACCGCCAGCGCAGCCGGCTGGGCATGCTCAACAGCCGCTCGCGCCGCGACGGGCGCTGACATCGGCCGGCGCCGACGCGGCACCGGTCATCAAGCCGGCGGCTGGATACCCCAGCGGCGCATGCGCCGGTACACCGTCATGCGCGCCACGCCCATCTGATGGGCCACGGCGCTGATGTTCCAGCGCGCTGCGCGCAGGTACTGCAGCAGCAGCATCGCTTCGGGTGACTGCGCGCTGGCGGGCAGGGCGGCGCCCTCCAGCATCTGCATTGCAGGCTGTGCAGCGTCCTCGACCGGCATGGAAGTCGCGGCCAGCACGCTCTCCGGAAGCTCGGGCAGCCCGATGGTGCCGCCCGGTCCCGCCATGGCCCGCGCAAAGTCCAGCGCGTTACGCAACTCGCGCAGGTTGCCGGGCCAGGCGTAGGCCAGCAGGCGCTGCTCGGCGGCGGGGTCCAGCTGCACGCCCGAGTTGCCCAGGAAGCGCCCGATGAGCCAGGCCAGGTCGCGCCGCCGGCGCAGCGGCGGCAGCGTGAGGTGCGCGCCGGCCAGGCGGTAGTACAGATCTTCGCGAAAGCGCCCTTCGCGCACGCGCGCCGGCAGGTCGGCATGCGTGGCGGCCAGCACCCGGACGTCGACCTTGATGGCGCGCGTGGCGCCGATGGGCAGCACCTCGCGCTCGGCCAGCACGCGCAGCAGGCGCGCCTGCATGGCCAGCGGCATGTCGCCGATCTCGTCCAGGAACAGCGTGCCGCCATCGGCCTCCTGCACCAGCCCGCGCTTGCCCTTGGGGGCTGCGCCGCTGAAGGCGCCGGGCAGGTGGCCGAAGAGCTCGCTCTCGATCAGCGTCTCGGGAATGGCCGCGCAGTTGACCGCCACGAAAGCCTGGTCGCGCCGGGGGCTGGCCGCATGCAGTGCACGCGCCAGGTATTCCTTACCGCTGCCGGTTTCGCCGGTGACCAGCACGCTGACCTCGGTCTCTGCCAGGCGCGCGGCGCGCTGCAGTTGCTGGTCCAGCGCCGCATCGCCGCCGCTCAATGCGGCCAGCGGCGAGGGCAGGGCGATGGGCTCGGCCACCTGCGCCACCACGCGGCTGGGCGGCGCAATGGCATGCAGGAACAGCCGGGCGCCGCCGCGCAGCGCGACGGCCCGGCGCTCGCCCGGCATGGCGCGCAGGTAGCGGCCCAGGTCGTTGAAGCGCAGCTCGAACAACTGCTCGAAGGCCAGGCCCAGCACGCAGTTGCCGTAGGCGCCTTCCAGCAGCAGCTGCGCCGCGCGGTTGTGGCCCACCACGCGGCCGGCTGCATCGAGCGCGACCAGGTAGTCGGGGCTGATCTCCACGAATTCCGGCGAGGGGTGCAGCTTGAGCACCCAGTCGCTCCGGAACCAGCGCAGGAAGTTGGCGCTCTCGACGCGGTGCGCATACAGCTTGACCAGCTGCAGCGCCAGGTGCTGGCTGCTCTTGGCCTGCGGCGACGTGAGGGCCGAGATGTCCAGCACCGCCGTCAGGTGGCCCAGCGGGTCGAAGATGGGCGCGGCGGTGCAGGTCAGCGGAATGTGGGTGGCATCGAAGTGGTCGGTCTGGTGCACCACCAGCGCCTGGCCCGCCGCAATGGCGGTGCCGATGGCGCAGGTGCCGGCCAGGTGCTCGTTCCAGTCGCTGCCCAGGTACAGGCCGGTGCGACGCAGGTCGGGGTCCAGGCGCAGGTCGCCCAGGTAGTCGACCGTGACGCCGCGTGCGTCGGCCAGCAGCACGCAATAGCCCAGCCCGCCGACCTGCTGGTGGATGGCCTCCAGCCCGTGGCGCGCAATGGAGAGGAATTCCTCGATGCGCTCGCGGTGCTCGCGCACGCGCTGCGAGGGCAGGATGATGGCTTCCTGCATGCGCGTAGGGTCCAGCTTGTGCTGGTGCACGCAGCGCGACCAGCTTTCGCGGATGAGCGGGTCGACCTCGGGCGCGGCGGTGCCCGTGTGCGGGTCGACCAGCCGGATCACCTCGTGTATGTGCTCGCGCTGCGCTGACTGCATGGCGCTTGTCTCCTGCTGTGGGCGCGCCGCGGCATCGCCACGGGCTTGGGTGTGGCGGTCAATATAAACCCCGGGCGGGGTCAGGTGCGCAGCTTGCGCCCGAGCAGTTGTTCGACCTTCGCGGTCTTGGCGGTCAGCCGCCCGCCCGGCCCGTCGCGCCAGTCGACCTTCAGGTTCAGGCCGATGCGGGTGCAACCCACCTGGCGCAGATGGTCGAAGCAGGCCTTCACCACGGCGAAGGTTTCGTCCCATTCGCCCTCGACGATGGTGCCCATGGGCGTGAGCTGGTAGGGCAGGCCGCTCTTGTCGATGATGTCGATGACCTGGGCCACGTAGGCGCTGACGCTGTCGCCGTCGGCGCGCGGGGAAATCTGGAATTCGAGCAGGACCATGGGTCTTCCTTTTGTTGCGTCTCTTGCATCCTTCACACGGCGCCGTCCAGCCCATGCCGGCGCAGCGCATCGGCGAGCCGTGCCGCCCAGCCGCCAGGGCCGGGGCCTTGCCCCGCACGGGTGGCTTCGGCCGCGACGCTTGTCAGCGCATCTTCGCGGTAGCGGCGCGCCTGGCCCAAGCCTTCCTCGAAGGCATTGGTGGCGGCGGTGAGCTCGGCCGGGTCTGCGTCGAGCACGATCACCGCATGCGCCAGCACCACGGGCACGCCTTCCACGCGGCGCCATGCCTGCGCGGTGCCCACCAGCTTGCGGCCGTCGGCGGCGAGGTTGTAGCGGCCATCGCAGAACGAGCCTTCCACCGGCTGCGGCGATGCGGCCACGCCCATTGCACCCAGCGTGCGTTCGAGCAGCGCGCACAGCGCCTGGTAGACCGAATTGGCCTGCACCGGCTCGGACTGCGCGGTGCGCCACAGCAGGCTCAGGTTCCACAAGCCCGGCCCCTGCGGCACCAGCCCGCCGCCCGACGAGCGCACGTG
Source organism: Pseudomonadota bacterium (assembly GCA_018241905.1). Taxonomy (GTDB): domain Bacteria; phylum Pseudomonadota; class Gammaproteobacteria; order Burkholderiales; family Burkholderiaceae_C; genus Variovorax. The sequence goes on along the minus strand of JAFECZ010000154.1, from coordinate 6,257 downwards.
CACCGGCGCGCCGGCCTGCGCGCACCGCGCCTGCCACTGGGCCCAGCCGGGCGCGCGCGCATAGCTGGCCGGCACGGCCCAGCCGGGCACGCCTTGCCACAGATGCGCCTGCGGCCCGGACCCCGCGGCCACCGCCTGCGCCCAGCCGCGCTCGGACGCGATGCCATCGGCCAGTGGCATGGCGTGGTGCTCGAGCGAAGCAAAGCGCGGCAGCGGCATTCGGCAATGCTAACCAGCCGCGCGCGCCAAGTGCTTGAGCAAGGCCGCATTGACCTCGCTCGCCTTCTCGAGCATGGCCATGTGGCCGGTGCCCGCGAAGCGGATCACCTCGGCCTGCGGTCCTGCGTTGGCGGCCTGGGCGGCGGGAATCACCTGGTCGTCCTCGCCCCAGAACACCAGCAGCGGCTTGTCCAGCGCCTGCAGGCGCTCGGCCAGCACGGTGCTCTGCCGGCCGCCCGCGAACAGCGCCGTGCCCAGCTCCGCCAGCAGTGGTTCGATGCCGTCCAGCCGCTTGTACTTGAGCATGTCGTCCACCATCTGCCGGCTGACCAGCGCCGGATCGGCGAACAATTGCTCCAGCACCGGCTTGAGTTCGCGGCGCGACTGCGCCTGCACGAAGCCGTCGGTGTAGCCGGTGTTGATGGCCTCGCCGAGCCCGGCGGGGCTGACCAGTGCCACGCCGGCCACGCGTTCCGGTGCATCCAGCGCCAGTTGCAGTGCGATGGCGCCACCCATCGAATGGCCCACCAGGTGCACCGGTCCTTGCACGCCCGCCGCATCGAGGAAGCGCGCAACAAAGGCCGCAAGCGCGGAAAGGGAAGTGCCGGGCAGTTTCGCATCGCTGCTGCCATGGCCCGGCAAGTCCAGTGCGATCACCGGATGCTGCTGCGCCACCGCGTCGAGGTTGAACAGCCAGTTGTTCAAGTCGCCGCCGAAGCCGTGAATGAACAGCACCGGCACGCCTTGCTCTGCCCCGCGCCGCGCGTAGCGGATGCGGATGCCGTCCACCTCGGCGCTCTCGAAGGCGGGGCCGCTGTCTTCATCATCGGCACCGGCATCGGGCACTTCGAAGGCGGCGATGTACGCGTCGATGTCCGCATCGCTCACTTCGGGCTCGGCCAGCACGGCCAGCAGCGACTTCACCGGCAGCAGCTCACCGCTGTGGCCGACGATGCGGCGCAGCAGGCCGGCGTCTGCCGCCTCGACCGCGTTCGAGATCTTGTCGGTCTCGACTTCGACAATGGCCTGGCCGACGGCAATGCGGTCGCCTTCCTTCACCAGCCAGTCCTGCACCGTGCCCTCGCGCATCTCCAGGCCCCATTTGGGCATGACGATGGGGGTGATCTGGGTGTCGGCCATCTCAGTGCGCTCCCTTCTTGCCCAGCGTGCGGCGCGCGGCGGCGGCGATCTGCGCGGCGCTGGGGATGTAGATGTCTTCCAGCGCAGGCGAGAAGGGCACCGGCACGTGCGGCGGCGCGACCATCTCGATGGGGCCCTTGAGCGCGGAAAAGGCCTGCATCGCCACCTGCGCGGCGATGTCGGTGGCGATGTTGCAGCGCGGGCTGGCCTCGTCCACGCACACCAGGCGGCCGGTGCGCTCGACGCTTTCCAGCACGGTGTCCATGTCCAGCGGCGAGAGGGTGCGCAGGTCGATCACCTCGGCCTCGATGCCCTCCTTGGCGAGCAGCGCGCCGGCCTCCAGCGCGCGGTGCACCATCAGCCCGTAGGTCACGATGCTCACGTGCTTGCCGTCGCGCACCACGCTGGCCTCGCCGAAGGGTATGGCGTAGCTGCCCTCGGGCACTTCGCCTTCCAGGCCGTACAGGTTCTTGTGCTCGCAGAAGATCACCGGGTCGTTGTCGCGGATGCTCTGGATGAGCAGGCCCTTGGTGTCGTAGGGCGTGCTGGGGCACACCACCTTCAGGCCCGGGATGTGGGTGAACAGCGGCGTGAGCATCTGCGAGTGCTGCGCGGCCGCCCGGAAGCCCGCGCCCACCATCGCGCGGATCACCACCGGCGTCTCGGCCTTGCCGCCGAACATGTAGCGGAACTTGGCCGCCTGGTTGAAGATCTGGTCGAAGCACACGCCCATGAAGTCGATGAACATCAGCTCCGCAATGGGCCGCATGCCGCAGGCGGCGGCGCCGATGGCCGCGCCCACGTAGGCGCTTTCGCTCAAGGGCGTGTCGAGCAAGCGGTCGCCGTGCTTGGCATGCAGGCCCTTGGTCACGCCGAGCACGCCGCCCCACGCGTCCTGCTCGCCCTGTGCGCCGGCGCCGCCGACGATGTCCTCGCCCATCATGATCACGCTCGGGTCGCGTGCCATCTCCTGGTCGATCGCCTCGTTGATGGCGGTCTTCATGCTGATCTTTCTGGCCATGGTGTTCTCCTGGGTTCCTTGCTTGTTCGCTGCTCAGTACTTCACGTACACGTCGGTGGTCAGTGCGGCGGGCGCGGGCTGCGGCGCGGCCTTGGCTTCGGTGCAGGCCTGCTCGATCAGGTCCAGCACCTCGCGGTCGATGGCGGCCAGTTCGTCGGCCTTGACCAGGCTGGCGCCCGTCACCGCATCGGCAAAGCGGCGCAGGCAGTCGCGGTTGGCGCGGATGTGCTCCAGCTCGCCCTTGGCGCGGTAGGTCTGCGCGTCGCCCTCGAAGTGGCCGTAGAAGCGCACCATCTGGCATTCCAGCAGCGAAGGGCCGCCGCCTTCGCGCGCGCGGCGGATCACTTCGCCCGCGGCCTCGTGCACGGCGAAGAAGTCGGTGCCGTCCACCGTCACGCCCGGCAGGCCGAAGCCGGCGGCGCGGTCCACGTAGCTGTCCACCGCCGTGCCGTAGTCGCGCGAGGTGGATTCGGCATAGCCGTTGTTCTCCACCACGAAGATCACCGGCAGGTTCCACACCGCCGCGAGGTTCAGGCTTTCGAGAAAGGTGCCCTGGTTGCTGGCGCCGTCGCCGACGAAGCAGATGCCCACGTCGCTGGGCCCGCGCGCCTTGGCGCGGTACTTGGCGGCCAGCGCGGCGCCGCACACCAGCGGCGCGCCTGCGCCCAGGATGCCGTTGGCGCCCATCATTCCCTTCGACAGGTCGGCGATGTGCATCGAGCCGCCCTTGCCGTTGCACGAGCCGCCGGTCTTGCCGTAGATCTCCTTCATCATGCCGATCACGTCCACGCCCTTGGCGATGCAGTGGCCATGGCCGCGGTGGGTGGAGGCGATGCGGTCGCCGTCGCCCAGGTGGCTCATGATGCCCACGGCGGTGGCTTCCTCGCCGGCATACAAGTGCACGAAGCCGGGGATGTCGCCGCGCGCGAAATCCACGTGCAGGCGCTCCTCGAACTCGCGGATGGTGCGCATGCGGCGGTAGGCCGCCAGCAGGGCGGGCTTGTCCAGCGGGAAGGGGTTGTCACTAGGCATGGTGCGTCTCCTTAGGTGGGTGAAAGAAAATCCTTCAGGCCGCGCTGCACAGCAGGCCGCGCAGGGCGGCTTCGTGCAGGCAGCGGCCCACGTCGATGGTCGAGAAGGCGTTGGCGCGTACGCTGATGTGCACGCGCTCGCCGGGGCCGAAGGCCAGTTCGCGTTCGCCGTCCAGGGCGACCACGCCCGCGGCTTCGCGCACGGCAAAGTCCTGGCCGGGCGGCATGGCCTCGACATGCTCGATGCCGATGGCGCGCACCATGCCCGGCGCGATGGGGGCGCGCACGACTTGCTTGCGGCGCGCCGGGTCGGGCGCGAGATGCACGGCCAGCCCGTGGGTCGCGTCGCGCGGCACCGGCTGCAGCAGGCCGCCGATGGAAGACAAGCCGATGGCCTGCGCCTCGGCAAAGGCGAGGTAGACGGCGCGCAGGCCTTCGGGCTTCCACAGCGCGCGCGCCGCGATCAGCCGCTCGTCGGCCAGCACGGCATCGACCAGCGCGATGTCGCTGCGCGCGCCCGCGGGGCCGTCGATGCGCACGTCCAGCAGCTTGTTGGGGGCCAGCGCCACCTCGGCGGGCAAACGCCCCGCGGCGTACAGGCCCACGGCCAGCCCGGCGGTGGTGGATTCGCGCAATTCGGGAAAGGCGTTGTTGGTGCCGGTGGACAGGCCGCAGACCGGCACGGTTTCGCGCCAGTCGCCCGTGCCCGCCACCAGCTCGCGCACCACGGCGCGGTGCGTGCCGTCGCCGCCCAGCACCACGATGGCTGCGGCCCCGGCTTCGCGCAGCAGCCGCGCGGCGCGGCAGCTGTCTTCCACCGTGGCGACCGGCACCATGTCCAGCATCTCCACCTGCGCCAGCACATGGCCCTGGCGCTGCTCGCGCACCAGGTGGCGCGCCAGCATGGCGGCCAGTCCGGCGCGGTCGGGCATCATCAGCACGCGCGACACGCCGGTGGCTGCAAGGGCGGCCAGCAGGCGCAGCACGATGTTCACGCGGTCCGGCAACTGCAGGTTGCCGGCGTTGGCCACGATGCGCCGGATGTCCCGCGCCGAGACGGGGTTGGCGATCAGGCCGACGACCGGAGATGCAGCGGGCGATGCAGCGGGGCTGGGCGCATGTGACATGCCCTTTCTTGCGCAACTGGCGTGCCAGGGCCGGACCGCCGATGGCCGCTTCCCTCTGGCGAGGGCCCGAGGGCTACGGGTTTGCCCACGGGCCGAGGAGTGATGCGATGTGACAGGTGTCACTGCACGGTGTGACAGGCGGCGACGGCGACGGCAGGCGCGCGGCTGCATTGACTGCCTTCGCGGATGTGATGCCCAATCCTTGCCATGCAAGGGCTCGGGACTTGGCGCGCATCCATCTTCTTGCTGGCTGCCTGCGCCTGCGCGCTTCCCGCCGCGTCACGCGTGATCTACACGCCTGGCGCCGGCAACCGGCCGCCGCAGATCCTGGTCAAGGGCGAGCTCGTCCAGGCGGATGTCGAGGCATTCACGACCGCCGCGCAGACAGCGCGGACAACGCCAGGTGGCGGCGCGGGGCATGTCAACGTGGTCATCGACAGCCGCGGCGGCAACATCTGGGCCGCCATGACCATCGGGCGGATCATCCGCAAGAACGCGTTCATGACGCGGGTGGAGCGAGGCGCTTCGTGCGTCAGCGCCTGCGTTTACCTGCTGGCCGCGGGGGAGGGCAGATACGTCGGCGGCCGGGTCGGCATCCATCGCCCCTATATTCCCAACGACGGGGTGACCTCGGCCCGGGCCAAGAAGGCCCAGTACGACGGCATCAACATGCAGTCCAGGCAGTACCTCGAGGAGATGGGCGTGTCGGCGGCACTGCACGACCAGATGATGCAGACCCCGCCGGACCGCGTGACCTGGCTTTCCGAGCACGACATGGCGACCTTCGGCCTGACGAAGATGGTCGCCCCGCCACCCAGGCCCGCGCCGGCCAATCAGCATTCACGCGACGCCACGCCTTCCGGCCAGTGACTCCACTCAAGGGCTAGCGCGCGGCCGGGCGCTCCGATGGCGACTGGAGCAGGGCGTTCAGCCGCGCATGGTCCTTCTCGATGCGGTCCAGCCGGGCGTTCTTTGCGGCGTCGCTGGTCCACTGCGCGCTCAGTGCCCGCTGCTTGGCCATGTCGTACTCGAGCTGCGCCGCGGGCAGCAGGGCCTTGTTGTCCGCCGCCACATAGCCGTACGACGATCTCAGCGCGCGCAGCACGTCGCGCTGCCGCTCGCCGGCCGGGCCGTCCTGCCTGCCGTACTTCGTCAATGCGCTGCGCAGCTTGCGCTGCATGGCGGGCGGCATGTCGCTGCGCACCAGGATCTCGGCAGCCGGCGTGGACTGCGAACGCCAGATCACCTGAAGCCGCTCGGCCTCCACCGGAAACTGGCGCCCGAAGCGCGCGAGGTCGGTGGTGTTGTTGGTCGCCACGTCGGCCACGCCGTTGGCCACGGCCAGCGCCGTTTCCTGGTGGGTGCCGACGATCACGTCCTTGAAGCGCGTCTCGATGTCGATGCCGTTGGGCAGGAACAGCTGCGTCTGGGGCATCACGTAGCCCGACACCGACTGGTTCGGCCCGCGCGCCATGATCCACTTGTCGGGCGTGGCCAGCAGCTTGTCCAGGCCGTTGAGCGCCGAGTCCTTGCGTGTGACGAGCACCGCCTGGTGTTCGGCCGGGCCGTCGCGCCGGTTGACCTGGGCGATCACCTTCATTTGTCCGCTGGCCACCGCGTCCAGCGCCATCTTGCCGGGCAGGAAGGCAATGTCGACTTCGCGCCGCTGGATCGCCTGTGCCAGCGCGTCGTAGCTCGACACCGACAGCGGAACGACCT
>JAFECZ010000153.1 GCA_018241905.1 Pseudomonadota bacterium | reverse complement strand
CGAGATGATCGCCAAGGAGAACCTGCGCAACGGCGACCGTGTGCGCGCCATGATCATGGAGGTCGACCTGACCCTGCGCGGCGCGCCCATCATCCTGTCGCGTGCGGCGCCCGAGTTCATGATCGAGCTGTTCCGCCAGGAAGTGCCCGAGATCGAGCAGGGCCTGCTCGAAATCAAGAGCTGCGCCCGCGACCCTGGTTCGCGCGCCAAGATCGCCGTGCTCTCGCACGACAAGCGTGTCGACCCCATCGGCACCTGCGTGGGCGTGCGCGGCACCCGCGTCAACGCCGTGACCAACGAGCTGGCCGGCGAGCGCGTGGACATCGTTCTGTGGAGCGAGGACCCGGCGCAGTTCGTGATCGGCGCGCTGGCTCCGGCCAACGTGACCTCCATCGTGGTGGACGAGGAAAAGCACGCCATGGACGTGGTGGTGGACGAGGAAAACCTCGCCATCGCCATCGGTCGCGGCGGCCAGAACGTCCGCCTGGCTTCCGAGCTCACCGGCTGGAAGATCAACATCATGGACGCCAACGAATCGGCCCAGAAGCAGGCGCAGGAAACCGACGCCAGCCGCAAGCTGTTCATGGAAAAGCTGGATGTGGACGAGGAAATCGCCGACATCCTTATTGCCGAAGGCTTCACCAGCCTCGAGGAAGTGGCGTACGTGCCCATTTCCGAAATGCTGGAAATCGAGGCCTTCGACGAAGACACGGTCAACGAACTGCGCGCCCGCGCCAAGGACGCGCTGCTGACCATGGAAATCGCGAAGGAAGAGGGCGTGGAAAGCGTCTCGCAAGACCTGCGCGACCTGCCCGGCCTCGATGCCGACCTGATCGCCAAGCTGGCCGACGCCGGCGTGCATTCGCGCGACGATCTGGCCGACCTCGCAGTCGACGAACTCACCGATATCACCGGCCAGAGCGCCGATGACGCCAAAGCCCTCATCTTGAAAGCCCGCGAGCACTGGTTCGCCGGCCAAGAGTGACGTGATGGAGCCCCGAACCACATATGTCCAGCACCACCGTTGCCGAGTTCGCTACCGAACTCAAGAAGACTCCCGAAATCCTGCTTGATCAGTTCCGCAGCGCAGGCGTGGCCAAGGCTTCGCCGAGCGACTCCATCACCGAGGCTGACAAGCAGCGCCTGCTCGGCCACCTGAAGGCCGCGCACGGCACTGCCGAGCCCGAGCGCAAGAAGATCACGCTGGTGAAGAAGTCCACCAGCGAGATCAAGCAGGCCGACGCCACCGGCCGCGCCCGCACCATCCAGGTGGAAGTGCGCAAGAAGCGCACCTTCATCCAGCGCGACGAGACCCACGGCGCGCCCGTGGTCGAGACGCCCGCGCCGGCGCCTGCCGCTGCCGCGCCCGCCGCGCCGATGATCGACGAGGCCGAACTCGCCCGCCGCGAAGAAGAAGCGCGCCGCCAGGCCGAACTGCTGCGCCGCCAGGAGGAAGAACTGGCCGAAAAGCGCCGCGTGCGCGAAGAAGCCGAGGCACGCGAGCGCGAGCGCGAGCAGGCCGAGCAAGCCGAGAAGGCTGCCCAGGCCGAGCAGGCCGCCAAGGCGGAAGCCGAGCGCAAGAAGGCCGCTGAAGCCGCTGCTGCGGCTGCAGCCCCGGCGCCCGCGCCGGCTCCTGTCAAGGCTGCAGCCGACAAGGCCGCTGCCGAAGCCGCCGCCAGCAAGGCTGCTGCCGACAAGGCGGCTGCAGACCAGGCCGCTGCCGACAAGGCCGCCGCCGAAGCCGCAGCAGCGCAAGCCAAGGAAGACGCCAAGGCCAAGGCCGCCGCCGAATCGAAGGCGCGTGCCGACGAAGAGGCCGCACGTGCCCGCGACTTGGAAGAGCGCCGCCGCAAGGCGCTGGCCGAGGCGGAAGCCATCCGCGCCATGCTGGCGCAGCCGGCACGCGTGCTCGTGCCGCACAAGGCGCCCGAGAAGGAAGTCGCCAAGCCGGCCACCAAGGGCACGCTGCACAAGCCCGCGGCCCCGGCCGCGCGTTCTGGCGCAGCCGCTCCCGCCGCGGCGCCTGCCCCGGGCGCACCGGGCAGCAAGGACGTCAAGTCCTCCAAGCTGTCTTCGAGCTGGGCCGGTGATCCGGCCAAGAAGAAGGAAATCAAGACCCGCGGCGACGCCAGCGGCGGCGTGGGCCGCGGCAACTGGCGTGGTGGCCCGCGTGGCCGCCGCGGCAACGACCGGGGCCAGGAAGAGCATGTGCAGGCCGCACCGGTGGAAGCGCGCGTGCTCGAAGTGCACGTGCCCGAAACCATCACCGTGTCCGAACTGGCGCACAAGATGTCGGTCAAGGCCGGCGAGGTCATCAAGCAACTGATGAAGCTGGGCCAGATGGCCACCATCAACCAGTCGCTTGACCAGGACACCGCGATGATCATCGTGGAGGAAATGGGCCACAACGCGGTGGTTGCCGCGCTGGACGACCCGGAAGCCTTCATCACCGAGGAAGCCGATGCGCAAACCGCAGAGGCGCTTCCCCGTGCGCCGGTGGTCACCGTCATGGGTCACGTCGACCACGGCAAGACCTCGCTGCTGGACTACATCCGCCGCTCCAAGGTGGCGGCTGGCGAAGCCGGCGGCATCACGCAGCACATCGGTGCCTATCACGTCGAGACCGACCGCGGCATGGTGTCCTTCCTGGACACCCCGGGCCACGAGGCCTTCACGGCCATGCGTGCCCGTGGCGCGCAGGCCACCGACATCGTGATCCTGGTGGTGGCGGCCGACGACGGCGTCATGCCGCAGACCAAGGAAGCCATCAAGCACGCCAAGGCGGCCAACGTGCCGATCGTGGTGGCGATCAACAAGATCGACAAGCCCGATGCCAACACCGACCGCGTGAAGCAGGAACTGGTGGCCGAGGAAGTCGTGCCCGAAGAGTACGGCGGCGACGTGCCCTTCGTGCCCGTGTCGGCCAAGACCGGCCAGGGCATCGACGACCTGCTCGAGCAGGTGCTGCTGCAGGCCGAAATCCTCGAGCTCAAGGCTCCCGTCGACGCGCCCGCCAAGGGCCTGGTGGTGGAAGCCCAGCTCGACAAGGGCCGCGGCCCCGTGGCCACGATCCTGGTGCAGTCCGGCACCCTGAAGGTGGGCGACGTGGTGCTGGCCGGCCAGACCTATGGCCGCGTGCGCGCCATGCTGGACGAAGACGGCAAGGTCATCAAGGCCGCGGGTCCGTCGATTCCGGCGGAAATCCAGGGCCTGACCGAAGTGCCGCAGGCCGGCGACGAGTTCATCGTGCTGGGCGACGAGCGCCGTGCGCGCGAAATCGCCACCTACCGTGCCGGCAAGTTCCGCAACACCAAGCTGGCGAAGGCCCAGGCCGCGAACCTGCAGAACATGTTCAGCGACCTCAATGCGGGTGAAGTGCAGACGCTGCGCATCATCATCAAGGCCGACGTGCAGGGTTCGCAGGAAGCTCTGGCGCAGTCGCTGCTCAAGCTGGCGACCGACGAAGTCAAGGTGCAGATCGTCTACGCAGGCGTGGGCGGCATCTCCGAGTCGGACATCAACCTGGCCATTGCCTCCAAGGCGGTGGTGATCGGCTTCAACGTGCGTGCCGATGCCGGCGCGCGCAAGCTGGCCGACAGCAACGGCGTGCAGCTGAACTACTACAGCATCATCTACGACGCCGTGGATGAGGTGAAGGTGGCGATGTCCGGCATGCTGGCGCCCGAGCGCCGCGAAGAGGTCATCGGCTCGGCCGAGATCCGCACGGTGTTCGTGGCCTCCAAGATCGGCACGGTGGCCGGCTCGTACATCACGTCCGGCCATGTCACCCGCAGCTCGCACTTCCGCCTGCTGCGCGACAACGTGGTGATCTACACCGGCGAGATCGAGTCGCTCAAGCGCCTGAAGGACGACGTGCGCGAAGTGCGCGAAGGCTTCGAGTGCGGTATCAAGCTCAAGAACTTCAACGACATCAAGGAACTTGATCAGCTGGAGTTCTTCGAGATCAAGGAAATTGCGCGGACACTTTGACCCACCCCCAGGCTACCCTGCTTCGCAGGTCCGCCAACCCCCTTCGAGGGGGCAACACCTGAGGCCCGGCAAAGCCGGTTCCTCGGTGTTCCCCGCGAAGAGGGATAAACAGAAACCATGCCCAAGAAAAAAGCTGCAACCCCCAACCGCGCGTTCAAGGTGGCCGATCAGATCCAGCGCGATCTGACGGAGCTGATCGCGCGCGAGTTGAAGGACCCGCGCGTGGGCATGGTGACCATCCAGGCGGTGGAGGTCACGCCCGACTACGCGCACGCCAAGGTCTACTTCAGCCTGCTGGTGGGCGACCCGGTGGAGACCACCGAGGCGCTCAACCAGGCGGCCGGGTTCCTGCGCAATGGCCTGTTCAAGCGGCTGCACATCCACACCGTGCCGACGCTGCATTTCCATTTCGACCGCACCACCGAGCGCGCAGCCGACATGAACGCGCTGATCGCCCAGGCCGTCGCCTCCCGCTCCAAAGAAGAGTAGGCATGAACGCGCCACGCACCAGGGTGCAGCGGCGCCCTGTGCATGGGGTGTTGCTGCTCGACAAACCGCTGGGGTTTTCCAGCAACCAGGCCTTGCAGAAGGCCAAGTGGCTGCTGCGCGCCGAAAAGGCCGGCCATACCGGCACGCTCGACCCGCTCGCGACCGGCGTGCTGCCGCTGTGCTTCGGCGCGGCCACCAAGTTCAGCCAGTTGCACCTGGATGCCGACAAGACCTACGTGGCCACGGCCCAGCTGGGTGTTCGCACCAGCACGGGCGACGCCGAGGGCGAGCGCATTTCCGAGCGGCCGGTGAACGTGTCGGCGCACGACCTCGAGCGCGTGACGCGCCAGTTCACGGGGCCGATCCGCCAGGTTCCGCCCATGCACAGCGCCCTGAAGAAAGACGGCAAGGCGCTCTACGAATACGCCCGCGAAGGCGTGGAGGTGGAGCGCGCGCCGCGCGACGTCGTCATCCATGAGCTCGCGATTGCCTTCGAGCCCGACTTCGAGCAGTCCCGGCGCATCCGCATCACCGCCCGCGTGAGCAAGGGCACCTACATTCGCACGCTGGGCGAGGACATCGGGCAAGCCCTGGGCTGCGGCGCCCACCTGACCAGCCTGCGGCGCACCGAAACCGGCGGCTTCACGCAGGACCAGTGCGTGAGCGTCGAGGCGCTGGAAGCCATGAGCGAGCAAGAGCGTCTTGCCCGCCTGCTGCCGGCCGAGGCGCTGGTGGCCGATCACGCCCGCGTCACGCTCGGGCCCGAAGATGCGGGCCGCTTCCTCTCGGGCTTGCGCCGGCGCGGCAACTGGCCCGACGCACCGGCCGTGGCCGTGTGGGGCAGCCGGCCCGAGAGCTTCCTGGGCACGGCGCATGTCAAGGCCGGCGAACTCATTCCGGGGCGGCTGCTGAGCCCCATCGAAATCCAGCAAATCCTTCAATTCGATCAGAAGAACGCAACCACCACCTGCGAAACGACACCATGACACAACAGATCCGCAATATCGCCATCATTGCCCACGTCGACCACGGCAAGACCACCATGGTCGACCAACTGCTGCGCCAGTCCGGCACCTTTGCCGAACACGAGAAGGTGGTCGACACGGTGATGGACAACAACGCCATCGAAAAAGAACGCGGCATCACCATCCTGGCGAAGAACTGCGCCGTGACCTGGAAGGGCATGCACATCAACATCGTCGACACCCCCGGGCACGCGGACTTCGGCGGCGAGGTGGAGCGTGCGCTGTCGATGGTCGACGGCGTCGTGCTGCTGATCGACGCGCAGGAAGGCCCCATGCCGCAGACGCGCTTCGTCACGAAGAAGGCGCTGGCCCTGGGCCTGAAGCCGATCCTGGTGGTCAACAAGGTGGACAAGCCGGGCGCGCGCCCCGACCAGGTGGTCAACGCCGCGTTCGATCTGTTCGACAAGCTGGGCGCCACCGACGAGCAGCTCGACTTCCCGGTGGTGTATGCCTCCGGCATCAACGGCTGGTCGTCCAGGGAAGAGGGCGCACCGGGCGAGCAGTGGGGCCCCGACATGTCGGCCCTGTTCGACACCATCCTCGAGCACGTGCCGGCGCACGCTGGCGACCCCAAGGCGCCGCTGCAGCTGCAGATCTCGGCGCTGGACTTCTCCACCTTCGTGGGCCGCATCGGCGTGGGCCGCATCAACGCAGGCACCATCCGCCCGATGATGGACGTGGTGGTCATGGACGGCCCGGACGGCAAGTCGGTCAAGGGCCGCGTCAACCAGGTGCTGACCTTCCAGGGCCTGGACCGCGTGCAGGCCACCGAAGCGGGCCCGGGCGAGATCGTGCTGATCAACGGCATTGCCGACATCAACATCGGCAGCACCGTCACCGACCCGGCCAACCCGGCGCCGCTGCCCATGCTCAAGGTCGACGAGCCGACGCTGACCATGAACTTCTGCGTGAACACCAGCCCGCTGGCCGGCCGCGAAGGCAAGTTCGTCACCAGCCGCCAGATCTGGGACCGCCTGCAGAAGGAACTGCAGCACAACGTCGCGCTGCGCGTGAACGAGACCGATGAAGAAGGCGTGTTCGAAGTGATGGGCCGGGGCGAACTGCACCTGACCATCCTCTTGGAAAACATGCGCCGCGAAGGCTACGAGATGGCCGTGTCGAAGCCGCGTGTTGTGTTCCGCGACATCGACGGCGTGAAGTGCGAGCCGATCGAGATGGTGACGGCCGACATCGAGGACCAGCACCAGGGCGGCGTGATGCAGGCACTGGGCGAGCGCAAGGGCGAGCTGGTCAACATGGAGCCGGACGGCCGCGGCCGTGTCCGCCTGGAATACCGCATTCCTGCGCGTGGCCTGATCGGCTTCACCAACGAGTTCCTGAACCTGACGCGCGGCTCGGGCCTGATCTCCAACATCTTCGACGGCTACGAGCCGCACAAGGGTGACATCGGCGGTCGCAAGAACGGCGTGCTCATCTCCATGGACGACGGCGAAATCTTCACCTACGCCCTGGGCAAGCTGGACGATCGCGGCCGCATGTTCGTGCGTGCCAACGACCCGGTGTACGAAGGCATGATCGTGGGCATCCACAGCCGCGACAACGACCTGGTGGTCAATGCCACGCGTACCAAGCAGCTGACCAACTTCCGCGTCTCGGGCAAGGAAGACGCGATCAAGATCACGCCGCCGATCGACCTCACGCTGGAATACGGCGTGGAGTTCATCGAGGACGACGAACTGGTCGAGATCACGCCCAAGAGCGTGCGCCTGCGCAAGCGCCACCTGAAGGAGCACGAGCGCAAGCGCGCCTCGCGCGAAGCCTGATCGGCAGGCAGGCAAGCCGATGATGACGGGGCTGACGCACGGGCGCGCAGTCTGGCTCATGGTGGTCGTGACCCTCATGTGGGCCACGGCCGGCGTTGTCACGCGCCACCTGGAGCACGCGCGCAGCTTCGAGGTGACCTTCTGGCGAAGCCTGTTCACCGCCGTCGCGCTCGCGGTGATATTGCCCATGTGGCAGGGGCGTGCGCAAGTGCTGCGCAAGGTGCGCGAAGGCGGCCGCGAGATCTGGCTGTCGGGCGTGTGCTGGAGCGTGATGTTCACCGCCTTCATGGTGGCCCTGACGCTCACCACCACCGCCAACGTGCTGGTGACCATGGCCCTCGGGCCGCTGTTCACTGCCCTGACGGCGCGCATCTTCATCGGCCACCGGCTGCCCACGCGCACCTGGGCGGCGATCGTGGTGGCCGGCGCCGGCATTGCATGGATGTACGCCACCAAGCTCGAGCAAGGGCAGGGCCTGGGCACGCTGGTGGCGTTGTGCGTGCCCATCGCGGCGGCCTGCAACTGGACCGTGGTGCAGCACGCGAGCGCGCACGGCCACAAGATCGACCTGGTGCCTGCGGTGCTGATCGGCGCGGTGATTTCCGCTGCCGCCACGCTGCCGCTGGCCTGGCCGCTTCAGACCAGCGCGCACGACATCTCGCTGCTGGCATTCCTGGGCGTGGTGCAGCTGGCCATTCCGTGCACGCTGTCGGTGATCTGTGCCCGGGTGCTCAAGGCACCCGAAGTGTCGCTGCTTGCCTTGCTGGAGATCATCTTCGGCATTGCGCTGGCCTGGCTGGGCGCCGATGAGGTGCCCGCGCCTCAAGTGCTGAGCGGCGGCGCCCTCGTGATTGGTGCGCTGGTGGTCAACGAATGGCTGGGCTGGCGCGCGCGCAGCAATCTTTCGCGCGGCTTGATTGCCAAGTGACGAGCGTTTGTCTGACAACGCTCGGCACGTCTGATGCGTTCAAGTTCAAGACATTGAGACAAGAAGGACAACTAATGCGAACTTTCGTGGTGGGTCTGGCCCTTGCCGGCATGGCGGCCGCCATGCCGATGGCGGCATCGGCGCAGGTATCGGTCAACATCAACGTTCCTGGTGTCATTGCGGTGGCGCCGCCGGCGCCGCGGGTCGAGTACATTCCGGCGCCGCGCCCGGGCCAGGTATGGGTGCAAGGCAACTGGTATTGGCATGAAGGCGACTACGCGTGGCGGCCCGGGTATTGGCAGCGTGCACGTCCCGACTACGCCTGGGCCCCTGGCCGCTGGGTGGCTGTGGGCGGTGGCTATCGCTGGGTCGAGGGCGGCTGGAAGCCGCACAAGGGCGACAAGTACTACGACTACGGCAAGCACCGCGATTGGGACGATGACAACGACCAGGGACATGGCCACAAGCATGGCCACGGCCACGGCCACGGCCACGGTCATGGCCGCGACTGAAGCAGCCGCGGTGCGCAACCCATCCGATTCGAGGAGAAGCGATATGCGAGCATTCGTCCTGACCGCAGCCCTGGCGGCTGCCGTCGCCGCCCCGCTGACTGCGTTGGCACAGGTGTCGGTGAACATCAACGTGCCCGGCGTGATTGCCGTGGCGCCGCCGCCGCCGCGCTACGAAGTGGTGCCGGCGCCGCGCCAGGGCGAGGTCTGGATCCAGGGCAACTGGTACTGGACCAACAACGACTATGCATGGCGCCCCGGCCGCTGGGAGCATGCCCGCCCCGACTACGACTACGCACCCGGCCGCTGGGTGCGGGCCGATGGCGGCTATCGCTGGGTGGAGGGCGACTGGAAGCCCAAGGGCGGCCACGGCAACGGCCATTGCCCGCCGGGCCAGGCAAAAAAAGGGCGCTGCTGAGCAGCGCCCCTGGGGGTAACGACGGCAGCAGCCGTCGTCGTGTGGCCGATCAAGGCCGCGCGAGTTTCCAGGCGCCGTTGAGCATGCCGTCGCCCGTGCGGTCGCCGGCCTTGGTGTCCTTGGCCCAGTAGTACAGCGGCGCCCCCTTGTAGGCCCACTGCTTCTTGCCGTCGTCGCGCGTCACGACGGTGTAGCCGCCCATCGGCTTGGCTGAGTCGGGCGCGGCCAGCGGCGGCCAGTTGGTGGCGCATTGGCCGTTGCAGGCCGACTTGCCTTCGGTGTCGCGCGCGAAGGTGTAGAGCGTCATGCCGTTGGGGCCGATCAGCACGCCGTCGACCGTCTTGGTCGGCGTGTCGGCCGCGCCGGTCATGCTGGACATGCTGCCGCAGCCGGCCAGAAGGGCCGCCGCGAGGATGGATGCGCTGAGCAGTTTCATGAGGTCTTTCTCCTTGGGTTGACAACAGACAAAGGGTGACGGTGCAGTGTATGCGGGCTCGTCTCGAATCGATCAGAGTTGCTTGTAGACCGTGCTGGCAAGCGTGAGCAGCGCTTCGCGCGGGAGCTTGCCGGCCAGTGCGTAGCCAAAGCCCTGGTCGACCCAGTAGAAGCTCGGCACAGGGTCGGCGGCATCGAATCGGAATGCGGTTTCCTTGGTGGCAACGGTCGGCTCGGCAGGCGTGGCGATGGCGCCGATGTAGAGCGTCACGCGCTGCCCGGCTGCATCCTCGAACATGAACTGGGCGCGCGCACCGCTGGCGCCGGGCAGCAGCCTGCCGCCCACCAGCGAATAACCCTGGGCGCTCAGGTCGGGCACCTTCAGGGGCTTGTCGAGGCGGCGCGAGAGCCACTGCACCAGGTGCTGCTGCTCGCTTGCGGCGACCTCCACCGGGTGACGTTTCTCGGGCGAATAGACCGCGTGCGCCACGGCTGCGTCGTGCGCAAAGGCAAGGGCCGCAGGTGCCGCTGCGCGCGCCGACTGGGCGCCCGAAGTGGCAGCACGCATGTTCCATTGGCCGTGCCCGATCCATCCCGCGCCGAAAGCCAGCAGTACCGAAGCGGCCAGGGCGCCTGCGCGCATCCATTGGCGCGACCAGCTTCTGGCATTGCTGGCCTGCTCGACGGCCTGCAGCAGATGTTCGGGAACGGGCTCGTGCAGCACCTCGCGGTGCAGCGCACGCAGGGCCTCGCGCTGGGCGGACCAGCGGCGGACATCGTCTTCGGGGTCGGTGGGGGCGCTCATGGCACGTCCAGCAGATTTGTTCACTTGAGCCGGCGCAGCGCGGGGCGGGTGGTGGAGGGCGGCTGGCCGTCCATCAGCTCGGCCAGGCGGGCGCGCGCGCGGGACAGCCTGGACATCACGGTGCCGGCCGGAATCTCGCGCACCTTGGCGATGTCCTGGTAGCT
>JAFECZ010000152.1 GCA_018241905.1 Pseudomonadota bacterium | reverse complement strand
TACTGCTCGGCGAGTTTCACGCCTGCTGCGGCCGCCGCAAGTCCCGGATACATGTCGAGAGAGTCCACGGCCACGACCTCACCGGTGCGCACGAGCTTGGCCTGGGCCTGCAGATCGCGAACATGCTCTGGCGTCTCGATGCTCCAGCGCGCGCGCTGGACCACGATCCTCTTCTCGCCGACAAGATCTCCTGCCTTGTTGCGCGCAGGAATCTTCACGGAGACTGGGTTTGTACCGCGCTGGGTGAGCACGATCTGATCGCCGGTGCGCAGCTGGGAAGACGATTCCGCAAGCGCCCGCTCCAGGTCTGCACCCCAGATCGTGCGGTCGCCAACCTCCGTGCGCACCTTCACGTAGAAGGACATGCGTTGCGCGGGATCGAACTGATAAGGTGCTGCGGCTGCAGCGACCAGCACACCCTTGACGGGGCGGGTCCCGGAGGGACGGGCACGGGATTCGACGGACGGGCCCGTATCAGGGGTGTTCGAACCTTGGTCTTGGTCTTGGTCTTGGTCAGGGGCATGGAGATCTGGCGAAGTGCCGGTTTGCGACGTGGTTGCAGTCGATGCTTGGCTTGCAGGCCGATCTCTCCGCGGGCGGCGCTCGATCAGTTGCAACTCGGCTTCCGTGGGCTCATAGCCGTCTGCCTCGATGCCTTGCAGCGCCGCCTCGCGCCACATGCCTTGGCGGAAGGATTCGGTGCCGCGCAGTTCAATGGCCCGCCAACCGCGCGCCTGTGCAATGGCGATGACACTGTGCATGACCTCTCGATTCTCAGTACGAACCCGGATGCGTCTGCCATCATCGATAAAGGCCAGTGTTCGATCCCGGAAGAAGTACCGGTCATCGACCTTGAGATAGCGACGCCTGATAGCGTCAGGCACCCGCTGATGGGTTGAACCGGCGGCCGGCATATCGCCTTGCACCGAACCTGCGAAATCCTCGCCCGCGCCGCCGCCGGCGGGGAGGGCGGTCGAAGGCGTCGAACGGGCGGCAGCGCCTTCGCGCGCAGGGATGGTCTTCGCGTCGCGAACTTCTGGGATGGCCATCGGAGCTCCTTTCTTGGATAGGGACGCGGCCAATCGTCAATCGAATAGCCGGGAGACGAACTCGTCCGCGCGGCGCTTGATGTCCTCGTCACTCAACGGTTCGGTGGGAATCTCGACATCGTCAAAGTCGAACGAAAAGTCGTCCAGCGACAGGGCGCCGTTCAAGTCGTCGCCTGTCACGCGTGGGGCCTCCTTTGCGAGTGCAGGCCTTCTGCCTTGTGTTGCGACATGGTTGGCGGAAGCGGTGGGTGCCAGCGCAGCGCTCGGCACGCCCGGTGTGCGAGCGACGGCGCGAGATGACCCCGCCACGCTCAGATGGGGCACCGCCGGCGGCGCCAGCTCACGACGCGAGAAGGACTTTTCCTTGAAGTAGCGAATGCGGTGCGCGAGCACTGGGCGCAAGCCCTCGCAGAAGAGGATCATGCGACTCGGCCCCAGCTCCTTGACCTCCTGGGGCAATAGAAGACGCCTCGGCTGGTCACTGATGCTGACGGTGCCGCCCATCTTGCCTGCGCCCCACATCGACCGGCTGACGCTCTTTTGCTTGACGGTGTAGGTTCCCAGCTCCCGCGAGATCGCTTCGGCGTCGTCGTATTCCTTTGGCGGAAATACGATGCGCGCCGCGAGCATCTTCCGGATGGACTTGGCGCCTTCGACTCCGTACTTCTCCACGAGCTGCGAGTTGGACTGGACGATCACGACCGTGCGGACGTTGTAGCCCGGCAAGAATGCCGTGGAATCAGCGATTACCGGGATGCGCCCGAGCGCGGGGAATTCATCGAGCATCAGCAAGAGCTGATACCTGAGCGTCGGGTTGTTCTCGGGCAGCTCGCGTGTCTGCAGGCCGATTGCTTGCTGGAAGAAGAGATTCAGCAAGGGCTGAAGGCGCGCGATGTTGTCCGGGTTGATCTGCACATAGACAGAGATCGGGCGCTTTCGTAGATCGCGTAGATCGAAGTCGTTGGCTGACGTAGCCGCATCAATCATGGGGTTGAGCCACAGGTCCAAACGACTTGTGAATGTCTTGCGGATGCTCGATGCCGTCGTTGGCGCCAGGTCGATGACGTCGTACAGGCTTTGCACTGCCTCTTGCGACAGGGGATAGCCCGCGCGCTCGCATGCGTCAATCACGCGTTTCCAGTGCTTCTGGAACCCTTCGGCGTCGCTTGCCATGCCCTGGCGCAGGACTTCGCCCATGGTGCGCGTGGCACCGGGTGCTTCGAAGAGATACAAGGCGACGCCCAGGAACAGGGATCGCGCCGATGAAGTCCAGAAGGGATCGCCCGCCAAGGGATCGGGAAAGAGCATCGTGGCGATGCGCTGCAGGTCGTCGATACACCGGTAGGGCTCCTCGGCCACATAGCCAAGCGGATTCCAGCGCGCGGAGCATTCCTTCTCGGAGAGAGGATCGAAAAGATGGACTTCCTGACCATGGGCCGCCCTATACCCAGCAGTTCGCGTGAAGTTCTCGCCCTTGATGTCGCTGACGATCGCTGAGCCAGGCCAGTTCAGCAGGTTCGGTACGACCACGCCGACACCCTTGCCGCTGCGCGGCGGCGCTTCCAGCTCCACGCCCTGCTGCCCGGGCAGGACTAGATACCGGCTGCCCAGCCGCCCCAGGATGATCCCCTGCTCATCGAGCAGACCGGCTTGCTCGATTTCGCGGCGGGTGGCAAAGCGTGCTTGGCCGTGCAATGGCCGTGGGCGCGGGAGCACCGCGAGGCCGACGAGCCCGAGACACAGCCCCTGCGCGCCGATGAGAGTTGTGAGCAGGGTACGCCGCACGTCCGGGCGCTCCTGGGAGATCTCCCAGTAGTGGTGAATCGTCAGAAGCGAAGCGCCCTGCGGCGGCAGCTTCATCGCCATCAGGAAGGCGTAGCCGGCCAAGTAAAGGCCGACCAGTGTCGCCACCAGCAGGGCGACGGCGATTCTGATGGGGCTAGGCGGGCCTTCGGGATTGGGTGCCTGGGTCATACCAGATCTCGCTTACGACGCGCGGGCTGCCGGCGCTGGTGCGATCGCGTGCGCATTGAACAACGATGTCCACACTCATGTGAGCGAGCTCCACCCCTTCTCGAGTGCTCATGCCCTGGCCGGCTTGGCTGCGTTTCATCAACTGAGCGAGGGCGACGAAGGCCATCTCGGCGCTGTCGGCGTGCACGCTCGTGATGGAACCGGGGTGCCCGGTGTTGATTGATACCAGGTAGTCGTAGACCTCCTCTCCGGTTCGCAGTTCGGAGACGAATATGCGGTCGGGACGCTGCCGCTTGGCGCTCGCAAGCAGCTGCCCGGGGGTGACTTCGGCCTGGCCCTGTCCGCCTTGGGAGTAGAAAAGACGCACATGGTTGGGCTGGTTGCGCAGGGACAGCTCCTTGACGTCTTCAATGGTGATGAGTCGGTCCTCGGAGGGCACCTCCAGGATCAACGCCTTGCTGACGGTTGTCTTGCCTGAGCCAGTGGCGCCAGAGAGAAGGATGTTCTTGCGCAAATGGACGGACCGGCGCAGGAACAGAGCGAACTCGCGCCGTGCAAGGAGGGTCGTCAGTTCTTGGTCCTCGGGCGAGAGGTGTTCCAACCGGCGCTGGCCGGAGGTGATGTCGGGAAAGCTGCGCGTGCGGCCAAAGATGCCCTTGGTAGCCAGTTCTTCCAGTGTCCAGAGCACGTTGGATGGGCGTCGGATCGTGATGGAGACGGTGCGCTCTAGCGTGGCCGGCGGCAGGACAATCTGAATGCGCTCGCCGCCGGGAAGCGTGGCCGACAGAAGTGGGTTGCTGGTCGACACGCGCTGGCGGGTGAAGTTGGCCACCAGCTTGGCAATGGCGACGCACCAGTCGTAGGTGGCGAACGGGAGGTCCTCTGCAGACCAGCCTGTCTGTCGCTCCACGAAGCCCGCGCCTGGCTCGTTGATGCAGATTTCGGTGACCTCCGGGTCGTTCAACAGGCGGCTGAGCGGCCCCAGGAAAAGGGCGAGCGAGGAGGTTGCTTCGGCCGGAGGGTGCGCAGGAGCAGGTGCGACCCCAAGGGCGTGAGCCTTGCCGACTTCTTGATCAAGGGGTTGCGGGATCGGTTCGAAGCGCATAGACGCTCCTGAAGTCCACATCGCGTGCCACCAGGATCTGGATGCGCTCGCCTTGATTCTTGATGATGGTGGGTGGAACGGAGATGGTATTGCGCAGGACTTCCGTCATGACATCCCGGCCGCTCTGCGCCCCGATCACCACGCCTCCGCCGACATTGGCTCCGTCTTGCTGACGTGCGACGATCGCCTGCATCGTTCCGTCAATGACCGAGATGAGGATCGCAGCGCCAAAGCGGGCCCAGAAGTGGGTATCGACGAAGCCCGAGAGCCCGTTGCGGCCCAACTCGTCAGTGCCTGGCGACGCGAGCTTGACGACCACTCCCGCGGGCGTGCGGGCCTCGTCCCACAGAACGAAGACCCGGCCCTGGCCTTGATGCGGCGATCCTCGCTGCTCGCCCACGTATTTGGTACCGCGCTCCAGCAGGACCACTTTGCCGTCCGCACCGTAGATGTCACTGGCGCCTATACAAGTGGTCATTCCTTCGTACGTCGAGTCGATGGCGGTCTCCAAAGTGCAGTCAATGAACGCCCCCTTGGGCAGAAGCAGGCGCCGCGTAGGCAAGGTCTGGGCGGCGACGGCGGGCGTGGGCGTGGGCCTGAGACTTGTCGCCAGCGTTGTCCCGGAGGTCCCGGTGGTGGGGTCCTGGATCGCACCGACAAACTGTGCGAAGTTCGGCGAGATGGGCTGCCCAACAGGGTTCGGCGCCGCGCCCGATGCGATGTAAGGCGATGCGCTGGTTGGCACGGCTTGAGCCTTGCGAAGAACCGGGGTGCCGAGCTGACGCTCCAGTGCCAGCTGCTCGGGGGTCTTCTGGGGCGGACCCCCTGCATGGCTGGGAGGGGGCGTGAGCGGTGCGGCGGGCAACGTTCCAGAGCTGGAGTCGAGGGAGGGGCCCCCCGGCGCCTTGGGTGGATCGATGCGGCCCAGGGGCGGTACCTTCGTCTCGCCGCCGGCGCGCGCCGCCGCGGCGTTGCGGGCGGCTTCTTGCGCGTCGCGGCTCTTGCCGTACTGGGCGTGGTAGTACCAAAAGAGGAAGCCGCCGCCGAGCAGCAGCATGGTGGCCAGGGCGAGGCCTGCGCCAATGCGAGATTGGATGGAGCGCTCTCGGTTGACCGATGGGATCGAGCGCTCGCCCTGGACTGTCGCCGCTCCGGCGTCGCTGCCTCGCCGTGTGCTCGCAGACCTTGGCGCCATGCGGTGCGGCGTGAGAATCTCCCCGGTGTCGGGATCGATCCCAGGGCCTTGCGCGCTACCGGCGGGGTCGAGCACGTCCTCATGCAGCTCTTCGGAGGCGCCACCAGCTGCTCCCTCCGGATCGCGGTCACCACGGCGCCGATTCGGCCGATTCATGGTTCGCTTCCGGCAGTGGTTCGTTGAACGCCAGGCACGCTGGTGTTGGTCGAGGTTCGCGCACCCCCGCCGGCGTAGGATTGATTGACGACGCAGCCGACCAACTGACCGCGGCGCAGTACGAAGCGGCGGGCTACGCGATGAATCACGATCTCGTCGTCTTCGACGTTGAAGTTCAATAGCGACTCGGAGCCGTCGTCGTTCTGGATGAACATGGCGGGGAACTCGGAGCGGGCCTGGAAGCGCAGGCGGGTTTGCACGCCATCGTCGTAGGCGGCCATGGGCTTGAGCGAGCCGCTGCCGCAGAACCAGTAGTTTGTGTTGCGGGAGCGGTCGGCGGCCTGACGCATACGGGCCTCAATGCGACGGCGCTCAGCATCAGCTGCGAAGGCGCGCGCGTCGTCTTCGGGATAGGTGAAGCGGACTGAATAGACCATGCGCTTCGCGGCTGCACCGCTGGGCGCCGTGGCGGATATCACATAGTCGAAGTGGTAGGCCCGCCGGTTTGTGAGCACCGTGAAATTCGTGGAGGCTCGCGCCTCCCTGGGCTTGATGAAGAAGTGGTTCCGCTCGGCGCCTACATCGAAGGCGGCGTTGTCGCCAGAGCCCAGGTTGACGAACTCCTCACCGTCGGCGAACTGCAGATGGATCTGGTAGCCCACGTAGCCGTGCAAGGTGATCACGTCGTCGGGGCTGTAGGCCAGGACGCGAACACGCGCATCCACCTTGCCGGTGGGCGGGACGGTGGCGGCCGCAGCGGCGGGGACAGCCAACGCCAAGACGCCAGCCAATGCGGCGGCTGCCATCTGCGAAGCGAGTGCGCGCAGAAAGCTCATCGCAACTCCTGCCTGGGGGTGGTCGCGGTCGTGACGGTCGTGGGGACCACTTCGGGTTCCCGGCGGTACTCGACTACCCGAAAGCCCAGCGGATTGAGCGAGCGCCACTTGTCGTCCTTGGATGGAGCGACGTAGGCAAACTCAATGGTGGAGACCCAGTGGGTGGCTTGCTCGTCCCCGGTGCCAGCGGCGCGCGCATAGCGGGTGAAGCGAACCTGAGCCAGCTTGTCCTTGCCACTTTCGAGTTTGAGGAACGTCACGGAGCGCACTTGGGCTCGGATGGTCGAACCGTCCTTGTAGGTGTTCAATGGCGAGAGCGGATTGTTGACGGCCCAAAGGCTGGCCCACTCCTGGTTCAGGTGCGGTGAGTTCTGAGAGGCGACCAGCTCATAGTCCCCTTCGGCGGTGCCATAGAAATACCGTTCCCTGGCGATGACGTGGTTCTGAAGCAGGTTTCGGGTGACGACCTGTTCGATGTCAGTGGTTCCCTGGTAGGTCGGCACGACGTCGACGATGCCGGAGCTGCTGTCCACGCGGATGAGGACTGGAATAGGCTGTTTCAGCGGCGTAAGACCAGCGACCGCCACGACTGCAAGGACCGTTGTGAGAGAGGCAGTCGCCGCCACGCCCCACGCGACCTTGGCTGAACGCTCGGCACGAAGTGCCCGATCGACCTCCCAACTCTGGGCATCGTTGAGGTACCTCTCAAGTTCGGGGTCCCGTTTCATGAGAGGCTCCAGAGGACGTCGAAGTCGGATTGATGGGCGTGAGGGGGCCTTCACACTCTGGCGGTAGGGGCGGGCGTGTGCCGCACGCCGCGATCAGGACTACCAGCATCAGGAGAAGGCACCAGAAGCGGGACTTCACGAGCTGACTCCACGCCTACTGGTGATGCGCCGGGCGGGGCATGACTTGCTCTCGGGGGAGCACTGTGCCGCCACGTCGGGGCGCTGGGCCGAATCGGGCCACCGATGCCACTCCGGCGCCAACTCGATTTCCAGCCAAGCGGCGGAACGAATCCCAGCGGCTGCCACGCTCGCGATGCATGCCATCGATGACACCGCGGCTGAACTCGTAGCTGGAGCGCTTCGTGGTGCCAAGCGCCCACTGGGCTGTTCCGCTTACAACACCGAATGAACTGAGGGCGATCCCACTGGCAAGCCCAGACGCGATGGACATTACCTGGCGCATGACAAGCAGAACGAGAGCAGCGCATAGGACCATGTTCAGCGCATCTACCGTTACGATTGCGGCGCCTCGTGCCGCGGTTTGAGTCGCATACGACGAGACCACCTTGAGCATCAACGTGGCGACCAACGTACTGAGTACGGCTACTAGCGCGTAGTTTGCGAGTTGTGCGATCCAGGCTTCGAAGAATCTTCGCGTGGACTCGAAGAACAGAAAGCAGATAAAAACCGGGCCGATAGCGAGAATCAAAGCGAGGGCAAGCTTCGAGAGTGCCAAGAGAAAGAGCGTGTAGACCGCGACCCCGCCCATGATGAGATAGACGATGGCCCCAGCCAGATAGAAGCCAAAATCGCCGTTGAGCACACCACCCTTGTTCCAAAGATTGGACGCGACTGTTCCGCCCCTATCCCAAATAGTGTCGATCACTCCGACGGGGTCGTTTGATCCTGCAAGGACGGCGGCGAGCTGTCCGGGGGCGATGAAGAAGGTGTCGACGATCAGGGAATTGAATAGCCAGAGGCGTAGGCCGAGGCCCAACACAATGCCGATGAAGACGATGCGTTTTACGCCTTCCCAAACAGGCTCCTGAATTCGACCAGTAAGGCTTAGGAAACCCCAAACCATGACGTACACCGTCGCAAGAGTGACGACTGCGGGCTCAATCGCACCCGCCGCGGCGGCGGACTTATTGGCGATGTAGTCGGTCAACTGTGAAGTCAACCAGGTCCAAAACTGTTGGAAGAACATCGCGATTCTCGAGTCGCCCTATCTCGCTGGCGACAGTGAAGGTTGAAAACGCTTCTGAAAGTCACCGTGATCAGGCTTTGGAGCTGTCGGCGTTGAGGTGACCGAAGGTTCGGGCTCTCGCGCAGCTGGTGTTGCGGGGGTGGCACACGAATCAATGCGTATGAAGTAATAGATGCTGGCTGCGCCGATGAGTGCCATGGCTGCGGCAGCAATGACGATGGACTTCGACATGGTCTTAGGGGCTTGGAATAAGGCGGTTTGAGAAGTCGCCATGGCCCGAAATGACCTGCTCCCTGGTTCGTTGTAGCTGGGCCGCTTCCTCCGCCTTTGCAAGTTGATAGAGGCTCTGCAGTTTCGTTTGCTCGTTCGTGAGCATGTTCTGCTCTGCCTGTACTCGGGCTTGGAGCTCCTGGATTGCCTTCGGGTCGTTCGTGCGTCCGATGGCGTCGATCAGGCGCTGTAGCGCAAAAAACCGCTGGCTTGTGTTCTGGTAGGCGCTCTGGGTCATGGCGCCGAGCAACGCTGAGGACTGACGGCCGTCTTCCACGATCTGCCGCATGTCCGGGCTGAGCGCATCCATCTGTGAACTGGAGAGAATGCGGTTGGCGTTCATCATGGACTGCACCTGGCTTGCAAGCCCCGAGTACTCCGTCGTGGATCCGTTGGCCAGGCCCATGAGTCCTTTGTAGTCGTGTGGCAGGTAGTTGCGCTGCGCATCTGAGGTCGGCAGGAGCTGCTCCATACCTCGGGTGCCAGTTGTGGATCCGTAGGTCTGTTCCAGCTGTTCCCTGGATGCCTGCAGCTGCTCAAGCTGTCTTCCCATCGCCGAGATCTGTTGCTGCCAGTACATGACCTGCTGCACCAGATTGGCGATCGCCGTGACGTCGATGACAGGGATTCCCGCTTGGGCGTGCATTGGCGCCAGTAGCGCCGAAGCGGAGAGCAAAAATGCAAATAGATGCCTATGCATGGGAGACCTCCTGGTTCGAGGCGTAAGGAGAGAGCCTGCCGGTGAGAGCTGCACGGAAGGGGCCAAGCCATTGGTCGGGATGCTGTCCGTGCAGAGCCATCATTTCGCGCATAAGGCGCACGTTGCCGGTTCGACCGGAAATGACGTGCAGCGCGTCGTCGAATCCCTTGAGATCCAGTTGTGCGACCACGCTCACATGGTTTTGCTTGATCAAGCACTGGCGTGACCCGGGTTCCAGTTCCTGCTTGATGAGGGAGAACTCGCGGTCTGTAAGGTTGAAGCCCTCGGTGTACTCGCGCCAATCCGCCTGCGGGTTGGGGAACAGGATCTTGGTGGGTGTCTGCTCGATGATGGCCCTCGCAATGGTTGAATCCAACACGTGGCTCGCGCTTTGGGTAAAGGTGGCCAGGTTGGCGTTCTTCTTGCGCCAGGTCTCCAACCCGTTCTTCGCGAAATGTGCGAAGGCAGGGTCACTCAAGAGTTTCGCGAACTCGTCCATCCAGCACACTAGGGGCCGGCCATCCACCATGCGGTTCACCAAGTGGAAGAGATACATGGCCAGCGGGGCCTGAACCACATCGTTGTCCAGGAAATCCGTTACATCGAAGCCGACCAACGAGTTGTGCAGAAGCAGCGGGGCGACTACGTCGTCGTCGGTGTCGAAGACCCAGGCGTAGTCGCCCTGTTCGCTGGTGCACCATTTGCGCAGACGTGCGTGGATCCCTTCAGGATCTGTCACGTCCAGGAAGGCAATGAGTCGGGACAGGCGCCGGAAAGGCAGGTCGAGCTTCAGCGTACCGCGCAGGGCCTGGTCGAGGTCTTCCTCCTGCTGGATCGTCAGGACGTCCGCGGGCGAGCGCATCACCAGCCTGCGCAGCCAGTGCCGCATGAATTCCACGTCGTCGGCGATGCTCGCATCCAGCTGCAAAGGGTTGCACCCTGTCGGCACGCCGTTCTTCAAGGGGAGGTATTGACCACCCAACGCCCGTACCAGGATGTGCAGGCCCTCGTCCTTGTCGAAGATAACCTGCGTGGCGTCCAAGCGGTTGCAGATTGCGATCATGCAGAAGCCCAGAAAGGTCGTCTTTCCTGTGCCTACCGGTCCGACGCCGGTGATGTGGCCCACATCTCGGCGGCTGCCTCCATCCGGACTTCGCGGATCGCTTGCGTGCAGAGAGAAGTAGTAGGGTGATCCGGCGCGGGTCATGAACATCGCCAGTGCATCGCCCCAGTAGTTGCCGCGGGCCCGGCCGGTCGGGAAGTTGTGGAAGGGGGACATGGCCGCAAAGTTGCGGCTTGTGATCGGCGCCTTGCGGGTGCGGTATCCGAAATTCCCCGGCAACTGCGCCCAGAATGCCGCCTCCAAGGCCAGATCCTCCCGGGCTACC